>JBJFFW010000276.1:0-11280 GCA_051892075.1 Lachnospirales bacterium | reverse complement strand
AAGGAGGATATAGCTAATATTGTTATCATCGGTACTCCTGAGGAGATTGCAAAGAACGGTGAGGGCTATGACATCACAGGTGCAACTATCGTTGACCCATTCACAGACCCTAACAGACAGAAGTATATTGATAAGTTCGTTGAGCTTAGAAGCAAGAAGGGTGTTACACCTGAGGCTGCTGAGGAGATGATGACTAAGGACTATATGTACTATGCTTGTCTTATGTGTAAGTGTGGAGATGCTGAC
Source organism: Lachnospirales bacterium (assembly GCA_051892075.1). Classification (GTDB taxonomy): domain Bacteria; phylum Bacillota; class Clostridia; order Lachnospirales; family CAG-274; genus HGM11788. The sequence goes on along the minus strand of JBJFFW010000276.1, from coordinate 11,034 downwards.
GGTGCTGTTTCAGGTGCTTGCCATTCTACAGGCAACACTATCCGTCCAGCTTTACAGTTATTAAAGACTAAGCCTGGTATTAGCAGTGTTTCAGGTTTCTTCTTAATGGAAGTTCCTAATTGTGAATTTGGTGATAACGGTGTGTTTGTATTTGCTGACTGTGCTGTTAACCCTGTACTTGATTCTGAAAAGCTTGCTGAAATTGCAGGTCTTTCTGCTGAAAGTTTTGCTGCATTTACAGGTGGTACTCCAAAGGTTGCTATGCTTTCATTCTCATCTAAGGGAAGTGCAAAGAGTGATGATGTAACTAAGGTTGCTGATGCGGTTAAGTTGGCTCAGGAAAAATATCCTGATGTAGCTATTGATGGTGAATTACAGCTTGATGCAGCCATTGTTCCTAGTGTAGCTGCTTCTAAAGCTCCTGGCAGCAATGTTGCAGGTCAGGCTAACACTTTAGTATTCCCAAGTCTTGAAGCAGGTAACATTGGTTACAAGTTAGTTCAGAGATTGGCTAAGGCTGAAGCTTATGGTCCTGTTCTTCAGGGTTTATCTATGCCTGTTAACGACCTTTCAAGAGGTTGTAGTGCTGATGATATTGTAGGTGTTGTTGTTATGACAGCTGTTCAGGCACAGCTTGCTTAATAAAAAAAGAATATTAAACAAGGAGAAATATAATGAAGATTTTAGTTATTAACTGCGGTAGCTCATCATTAAAGTATCAGTTATTTGATATGGATACTAATGAAGTTATGGCAAAGGGTCTTATTGAAAGAATTGGTATTGAGGGTTCTAACCTTCAGCACACTGCAGCAGGTAAGGACAAGGTTGTATTTGAACAGCCTTTAGCTAACCACGACGAAGCTATTAAGCTTGTTATGGATAAGCTTGTTGACCCTGAAGTTGGTGTTATTTCTGACCTTAGTGAAATTGGTGGTGTAGGTCATAGAGTTCTTCATGGAAGTAAGTATTTCAGCAATTCTGTTGTAGTTACTCCTGAAGTTATGGAAACTATTAAAAAGGCTATCCCTCTTGGACCATTACATATGCCTCCAAATATTATGGGTATTGAAGCTTGTGAAAAGCTTATGCCTGGTGTTCCAAATGTAGCTGTATTTGATACTGCTTTCCACCAGACTATGCCTCCAAAGGCTTATATGTATGCACTTCCTTATGAATACTATGAGAAGTATGATGTAAGAAAGTATGGTTTCCATGGTACAAGCCACAAATTCGTTACTCAGAGAGCTATTGCTATGTTAGGTGGCAAGGCTGAGGGTACTAAGATTATTACTTGTCATTTAGGTAATGGTTCTTCTATTGCTGCTGTTAAGGACGGTAAGGTTATTGATACTACAATGGGTCTTACTCCTCTTGCAGGTTTTGAAATGGGTACAAGATGTGGTGATATTGACCCTGCTATTGTTCCATTTATTATGAAGAAAGAGAACTTAACTCCTGATGAAATTGATAATATTATGAATAAGAAGTCTGGTTTACTTGGTATTACAGGTAAGTCAAGTGACTTTAGAGATGCTGAGGCTGCTATGAATGAAGGCGATGAAAGAGCTAAGCTTGGTCTTGATATGTTCAGATATCAGATTGCTAAGTTTATCGGTTCTTACATTGTTGCTTTAGGTGGCTGTGATGCTATTGTATTTACTGCAGGTATTGGCGAGAATAACTCAGGTCACAGAGCTGCTATTTGTGAATATCTTGAATTCTTAGGTCTTAAAGTTGACCCAGAAAAGAATGCTCAGAGAGGTGCAGAAATTGAAATTACTACACCTGATTCTAAGATTAAGGCATTACTTATTCCTACAAATGAAGAATTAATGATTGCTCAGGATACTATGGAGTTAATCGGTTAATTATTTAATAAAAAAAGATTGTCGTAAGTTTTACGGCAATCTTTTTTGTATAAAATAAAGAAGGAATTCTTATTTTGAAAACAGATTTTAAAATATCAGTTGGGGGTAACATTAAAAACCTGATTTCTCATAAGAATTCCTCTTTATAAAAATATTGCTAACCGATTGTTAAAATAGCAGGAAGCATATCATAATTCCTTGCTATTATATAAGCCATATATGCTCCATACATTAAAAGCATAACTATACCGGCTTTAAATCTTAAAGTCTTATTTTTAAGAACCATTAAAAGTACAACTATATTTGCAGCAGTAAGTAAAATTAAATCAACTATAGACTCTAAACCACTTTCTCCAAGTTCAATAGGATGAACAATGGAGGATAATCCAAGCACAAGAAGAAGATTAAATATATTTGACCCTATAACATTTCCAAGAGCCATATCACACTCGCCTTTTTTAGCAGCTACAATACTTGTAACAAGCTCCGGCAAAGAAGTACCAAAGGCAACAACAGTAAGTCCTATAAGAGCCTCACTCATACCTAATGTGGCAGCAATAATTTTTGCATTGTTAACTACAAGATTTCCACCTATTGTAATTCCCAAAAGACCTACAATTATGAGGAAAACACTTCCTAAAGGACTATGAGCATTAATTGACTCTCCTTCTTCTCTATTTTTAATAGCAGAGTGGACAAGCATTACAATATAAACTATAAATAAAATAATTAAGGCAACACCTGAAAATCTTGCAATACCATAATCATTATCTCCATCGATTGCAAAATTACTTCCAATATAGACAAAGCCAAGCAAAAGCAAAGTTACCAAAATAGAAAAAGGAAAATCCCTTCTTAATAAGGATTTAGTAATCTTAACAGGCTGTAAAACTGCACAAATACCTACAACAACCAAAAGATTAAAGAAATTAGAACCTACCACATTGCCAACAGCAATTCCATTAAGTCCTGATAAAGCGGCAGATACACTTACAGCAGTTTCAGGAGCTGATGTACCCATGGCAACTATTGTAAGACCAATAATAATAGGTGGTATTTTCAAAAGTTTTGCAACAGAAGAACTGCCCTCTACAAAAAAGTCAGCACCTTTAACAAGGCATACAAAGCCAACTATAAGCCAAATATATGGCAAAATTTGATTTATTAAATTCATCTTAATCATTCCTAAACATTTATTTATGTCTTTATTATAAATTCAATAAAACATAATGTCAACAAGGGTTCAATAATATTTAAGAAGTTCATAATTATTTTACCAATGACATTTTTAATCCATTTAAAATAGTAGTATTTATAGCATAAAAAAGGCTGATAAAAATCAGCCTAATAATTTAACATAAAATTTTCTTGTTCTTGGTCCGTCAAATTCGCAAAAATAAATTCCCTGCCAAGTTCCCAATAGCAATTTGCCATTTTGCACAATTACAGTTTCACTGCAACCTGTAAGACTTGATTTTAAGTGAGCTGCACTGTTACCTTCAGCGTGTTCAAACTGAGGCATATCAGGCATAATTTTATTATAAGCAAAAATCAAATCCTTAACCACATCTGGGTCAGCATTTTCATTAATTGTAATTGCGGCAGTGGTATGTGGAGTGTAAATAACACAGATACCATCTTTAACACTACTCATACTTACAGCATCATTAACCATAGATGTTATATTATAAAAATCCTCTTTCCCAGTTGAAAGGGTGAATGAATATAAATTCATAAAAAAACCTCCTAAAAAACCTTCATAAACTTAATATAATTAACTAAATCTCCCATCTTAATTAAGTATATCATAAAAATTACTTAATTCAATTAATAAAATTAGGTTTTTCCATAAAATTTTTTAATTTTTTTAAATTTTTAGTAAAAAATACTTGATTTTATTTTGATTTTGTATTAAAATAATTTCAAGGCAAAGGTGTCGGACCAAACACAGGGTTTAGTTTGGGCTGATGCCTTTTTGTGTATAATTATAAAAACAACAATTATTATTAATAAAAGAAAGGATGGTTAATGTGATAGTAAATGGTTTACCTCAGAAGCAGGGTCTTTATGACCCAAAATTTGAGCATGATAACTGTGGTATCGGTTGCCTTGTAAATATTAAGGGCAATAAATCTCACAAGATTATTAATGATGCTATTGAAATTCTCAAAAACCTTACTCACAGAGGTGGTGTCGGCAGTGAGCCTGATACAGGTGACGGTGCCGGTATTCTTATTCAAATTCCTCATAATTTTATGAAGAAAGTCTGTGATAATGAAGGAATTAACCTGCCTAAAGAGGGCGATTACGGTGTAGGTATGCTTTTCTTATCTCCTGATTACGAAACAAGAGCTGCCAGCCTTAAAAAATTACAGTCTATTGTTGAAGAAGAAGGTATGGAATATCTTGGTACAAGAGAAGTTCCTACTTATTCTAAATGTATTGGCGAAACTGCAAGAGGTGCTATGCCTCATATAGTTCAGATTTTTATTAAAAGACCTGAAAATGTGGAACAGGGTATTCCTTTTGAAAGAAAGCTTTTTGTAATTTTAAAAAGAGCTGAAAAAGAAATTAGATATTGTGGCAAGGATATGGGGGAAAGCCACTATACTTCTGTAGACAGTTATTTTTATTTTGCTTCTCTTTCTTCTCGTACTATTGTTTATAAGGGTATGCTTACTCCTGACCAAGTTTCAAGATTTTATCTTGACCTTATGGATGTGGATATGATTTCTGCTATAGCTTTAGTTCATAGCCGTTTTTCTACTAACACATTCCCAAGCTGGGAGAGAGCTCATCCTAACAGATATATAATTCACAATGGTGAAATTAATACTATTAGAGGTAATGTAAACTGGACTAATGCCCGTCAGCAAATGTTTAATACTGAAATGTTTGGTGATGACATTGAAAAGATTTATCCTGTTATTAATGAGGACGGTTCTGACTCAGCTATGCTTGATAACTATCTTCATATGCTTACTTTATCAGGTTTCCCACTTCAGCAGGCTGTAATGATGGCTATTCCTGAGCCTTGGGAAAATGATACTGAAATGGATGATAACAAGAGAGCTTTTTATGAATATAATTCTACTTGTGGTGAGCCTTGGGACGGTCCTGCGGCTGTTGCATTTACAGATGGTATTGTAGTTGGTGCAACTTTAGATAGAAATGGTTTAAGACCTGCAAGATATTATGTTACAAGTGATGATATGGTAGTTTTATCATCAGAAGTTGGTGTTATTGATACTGACCCGGCTAAAATTGTTGAAAAGAAAAGACTTGAACCTGGTAAAATGCTCCTTATTGATACAAAAGAGGGCAGAATTATTGCTGATGAAGAAGTTAAAAGTCAAATTGCAAAATTACATCCATATAAGAAGTGGGTTGAAGAAAATCTTGTTGAAATTGATGATATTAAATCAGGAAATAATGAAAAAGTTTGGGCTGATTTAATTAAAGAGGTTAAAGAAGAAACTAATAAGCACCCTTATGGCGAGCTTATGGTTAACAGACTTATTGAACTTGAAACACTTTTTGTAAATAAGGAAAATGATTTTAATTCAAAGCTTGACCTTTTAACAAGACAAAAGGCATTTGGTTATACTTGGGAAGATATTGATACTACCTTAAAGGGTATTATTGAAACAGGAACTGACCCAATTTCAGCTATGGGTACTGATTCACCTTTAGCAGTATTTTCAAATAAGCCACAGCTTTTATACAACTATTTTAAGCAGCTTTTTGCACAGGTTACAAATCCTCCTATTGATGCCATAAGAGAAGAAATTGTAACAAGTACAATTACTTATCTTGGCGGAGAGGGCAATTTACTTGAGCCAGAGGGAAGAAACTGTCACAGAATAAGAAGCAAAACTCCTATTCTTACTGATAAAGAAATGGCTGATTTAAAGGCTATTAATATGGAGGGCTACAAGGCTGTTACTATTCCTATGTTATATAATCCTAAGGAAAAGAACGGACTTGAAAGTTCTATTGAAAATTTATTTAGTGCAGTAGATATTGCTATTGATAATAATTACAATATTATTGTTTTATCAGATAAGGGCGTAGATGAAAACAAGTGTCCTATTCCTGCTCTTTTAGCAGGTGCAGGCTTACATCATCACTTAATTAGAAACGGTACAAGAATGAAAGTTTCAATTATTCTTGAAACAGGTGAGCCAAGAGAAGTTCATCATTTTGCCGTACTTTTAGGATATGGTGTAAATGCCATAAATCCATATCTTGCTTATGAAACTCTTGCAGATATGGCTAAAAATGACTATATTTCAAAAAATGCTGAGGAAGCTGTTTCTCTTTATATAGATGTTGTAACTCATGGTATTGTAAAGATTATGTCAAAAATGGGTATTTCAACAATTCAGTCTTATCAGGGTGCTCAGATTTTTGAGGCTTTAGGTATTAGCGAATCTGTTGTAAATAAGTTCTTTACAGGTACTGTTACAAGAATTGGTGGTCTTGAGTTAAAGCATATTGATAAGGAAGCTCAATTAAGACACGATAAGGCATTTAATCCTTTAACTAAGGTTGATGCTCTTGAGCCTGGTGGAGATTATAAGTGGAGAAAAAATGGTGAACACCATATGTTTAATCCAAAGTCTATTTACTTATTACAAAAGGCTTGTCGTGAGGGAGATTATAAGTTATTTAAGGAGTTTGCAAGACTTCAAAATGACACTTCCGAACAGCTTACAACAATAAGAGGCTTACTTGATATAAGAATGGTAGATAAGCCTATTAATATAGATGAAGTAGAGCCTGTAGAGTCAATAGTTAAGAGATTTAAGACAGGTGCAATGAGCTACGGCTCTATTTCAAAGGAAGCTCACGAGTGTATGGCTATTGCCATGAACAGACTTGGTGGCAAGTCAAATTCAGGTGAGGGCGGCGAGGAAGCCGAAAGATTTACACCTGATGAAAATGGAGATTTAAGAAGGTCTGCAATTAAGCAGGTTGCATCAGGCAGATTTGGTGTTACAATTAATTATTTGCAAAATGCCATTGAAATTCAGATTAAAATGGCACAGGGTGCAAAGCCTGGTGAAGGTGGTCACTTACCTGGTAAGAAAGTTTATCCTTGGATTGCCAAGGCTAGAAATTCAACTCCTGGTGTAGGTCTTATTTCGCCACCTCCTCACCACGATATTTACTCTATTGAGGATTTGGCTCAGCTTATTCACGACCTTAAAAATGCCAATAGAGATGCAAGAATTTCAGTAAAACTTGTATCAGAAGCAGGTGTAGGTACTATTGCCGTTGGTGTTGCAAAGGGTAGAGCTGATGTAATTTTAATTAGTGGTTATGATGGTGGTACAGGTGCAGCTCCAAGAACTTCAGTTCGTCACGCAGGTTTACCTTGGGAGCTTGGTGTAGCTGAAACTCATCAGGCACTTCTTATGAACAACTTAAGAAACAGAGTTGTAATTGAAACAGACGGTAAACTTTTAACAGGTAGAGATGTGGCAGTTGCTTGTCTTTTAGGTGCTGAGGAATTCGGCTTTGCAACAGGTCCACTTATTACAATGGGCTGTGTAATGATGAGAGTTTGTAATCTTGATACTTGTCCTGTTGGTGTTGCTACTCAAAATCCTGCTTTAAGAGCAAAGTTTGCAGGCAAGCCTGAATATGTTGAAAACTTTATGAGATTTATTGCTCAGGATTTGAGAGAGTGGATGGCTAAAATTGGCTGCAGAACTATTAATGAAATGGTTGGTCATGTTGAAAAACTTGCATTAAAGAAAACTTCTCATTGGAAAGCTAAGGAAGTTGATTTAACAAGTATTTTATATCAGCCTAAGATTTGTTCTAATGACAGCGAAAGATATTTCAATGTTAAACAGGACCACGAACTTGAAAAGTGTCTTGATGTAAATGCTCTTGTAAGATTGTGTACTCCTGCTATTCAGACAGGCAAAAAGATTAATGCAGCTCTTGAAATTACTAATATTAACAGAGTTTGCGGTACTATTTTATCAAGTGAAATTACTAAGAAATATGGTGTAGAGGGTTTACCTGATGATACTATTAATCTTGATTTTGTAGGTAGTGCAGGTCAGAGCTTTGGTGCTTTCCAAACTCATGGTGTTACAATGAAACTTGAGGGTGATGCCAATGACTATATTGGAAAAGGCTTATCAGGTGGTAAAATTGTAGTTGTACCTCCTAAGGAGTCTAAGTTTAAGGCTGAAGAAAATGTAATTATAGGTAATGTTGCCTTCTATGGTGCAGTTACAGGTGAAGCCTACATTAATGGTATGGCAGGCGAGAGATTTTGTGTAAGAAACTCAGGTATTAAGGCTGTTGTAGAGGGTATAGGTCAGCATGGCTGTGAATATATGACAGGCGGTAGAGTTGCAGTTTTAGGTGAAACAGGCAGAAACTTTGGTGCCGGTATGTCAGGCGGTGTTGCTTATGTTTATAATTACGGAGATTTTAAGTCAAAATGCAATATGGAGCTTATTCTTACAGAGGATATGACTGATGAAAAAGATATTGCAGAATTAAAAGAAATGATTGAAAACCATGTTAAATACACTAACTCTGAAAGAGGTAAGTATTTACTTGAAAACTTTGATGCAGAGGTTAAAAACTTTGTAAAGGTTATTCCTATTGCATATAAGGAAATGATTGAAGAAATTGACAAGGCTAAGGCTGCCGGCTTAAATGATGATGATGCACTTCTTGACGCATTTATCACAGTAAGCAAGTCAACCATTGTACCAAGACCTGAAGGGAGTGCTGTAAATGGGTAAGCCAACCGGATTTTTAGAATATGATAGAAAATTGCCTGAGGACAGAAGTCCAGAGGTTAGAATGAAAGACTGGGCAGAATTTCATACTCATTGTAAAGATATTAAGGAACTTCAAACTCAGGGTGCAAGATGTATGAATTGTGGTGTTCCGTTTTGTCACACAGGTGACCCTGTTGTAGGTGGTTGTCCTCTTGGAAACCTTATTCCGGAATGGAACGACCTTGTATATCATGGAAAAATTGAAGAAGCCTATAAAAGACTTACTAAAACTTCAAATTTCCCTGAATTTACAGGCAGAGTTTGTCCTGCCCTTTGTGAGGGTTCTTGTACTTTAGGTATGCACGAGCCTCCTGTTACAGTTAAAAATATTGAGGTTCATATTATTGATAAAATGTTTGAAGAAGGCAAGGTTTTGCCTAGAATACCTAAAAAATCAACTTCTAAAAGAGTTGCTGTTGTAGGTTCAGGTCCTTCAGGTCTTGCCTGTGCAGACATTTTAAATCAGCTTGGTCATAAGGTTACCGTTTATGAAAGAGCAGACAGAATTGGTGGTCTTTTAATGTATGGTATTCCTAATATGAAGCTTGATAAAAAGATTGTTCAAAGACGAGTAGACCTTTTAACTAAAGAGGGTATCACCTTTGTTACAAATACTGAAATTGGTAAAAACTATCCATCAGCTAGGCTTATTAATGAATATGATGCCGTAGTTTTATGCTGTGGTGCAACTAAGCCTAGAGATTTAGTTTGTGAGGGCAGAGAGGGTACTAAAAATATTTATTTTGCTGTAGATTTCTTAAAGGCTAACACTAAGAGCCTTCTTGACTCAAAATTACAGGATAGACAATATATTAGTGCCGAGGGTAAAGATGTTATTATTATTGGCGGTGGTGATACAGGTACTGACTGTGTTGGTACTTCTATAAGACATGGCTGTAATAGTGTTCATCAGATTGAAATTATGCCTGAAGCTCCTCTTTCAAGAACAGAGGCTAACCATTGGCCACAATGGCCTAGAGTCAGAAAAACTGACTATGGTCAGGAGGAGGCAATTAAGCTTTATGGTAAAGACCCTAGAGAATATCTTACAACTGTAACTAAGGTTGTGCCTGATGAAAAGGGTAATATTAAAGAGGTTCATACTGTTAATGTTAAGTGGAATAATGTTAATGGCAGAATGGTGCCTGAACACATTAAGGGCAGTGAAAAAGTATGGCCTTGTCAGCTTTTGCTTATAGCTATGGGCTTTACAGGTCCTGAGGATACTTTGGTTAAACAGCTTTCACTTGAAACTGACCAAAGAAGTAATGTTAAGGCAGAATATGGCAAGTTTGAAACAAGCTTAAAGGGTGTATTTGCAGCAGGGGATATGCGTAGAGGACAATCTCTTGTAGTTTGGGCAATTCACGAGGGCAGAGAGGCTGCCAAGGCTTGTGATGAGTATTTAAGAAATAAGTAATTATTAAGTAAAAATTAAGATTGTGGAAATTTAAAAGCACGCTGTTGACAGCGTGCTTTTAATATGTTAGACTTATATTAAGTTATACAAAAAGAGGTGATAAAATGTATCTGTTAGAGTGTGGAGAATTAATTAAGAGAATAAATGACATACTTGCTAAAAAAGCAAACAAAGAATTACAGGAAATAGATATTACTCTTTCTCAAATTAAATTTTTATGTACTTTGGATAATAATCCTAATAAATCAGCCACTTTAAAAGAGCTTGAAAAGTATTTTGGGGTAACTCAGGCAACAGTTGCAGGAATTGCCTCAAGGCTTGAGAAAAAAGGCTATGTTATAGGTTTTATTGATGAAAAGGATAAAAGAATTAAGCATATTAAACTGTCGGATTTGGGAAATGATATATTAGAGTATGCAAAAGAAACTATAGAGTATAGAGAAAAAGAACTTTTATCAGCTCTTAATGATAATGAAAAAATAGAAATTAGAAGGCTTTTGCAGATTGTATATGAAAGTATTAAATAATAATGGAGGGGAGATAAAATATGTTAAAAACACTTTCTAAATATATTGGAGAATATAAAAAAGATTCTGTTTTAACACCTATTTTTGCTGCTCTTGAGGTTTTTATGGAGGTTTTAATTCCTTTTGTTATAGCAGCAATAATTGATGAGGGAATACAGGAAGGAAATATTGAAAAGGTATATTTTTATGGAGCTATTATGCTTGTGTTAGCTTTTTTAAGCTTGTTTTTCGGTATAAGTGCAGGAAAAACAGCTGCTTCTGCTTCCTCTGGTTTTGCCTGTAATTTAAGAGAGGCAATGTATGAAAATATTCAAAGTTTTTCTTTTTCTAATATTGATAAATTTAGTACAGCAGGTCTTATTACAAGAATGACTACAGATGTTACAAATATTCAAAATGCTTAT
>JBJFFW010000275.1:0-11304 GCA_051892075.1 Lachnospirales bacterium | reverse complement strand
TAGGGCGTGTTACGGACTTTCACCGATTAGATTGCGCCCATACTGGGCGCACAATTAAAAAAGCTGTTGATAAAAATTTTCTCAACAGCTTTTTTTAATTTTATACTAAATTTATAGGCTCTCCCAAAATATAAGCCTTAATATTATCGCAAACTATATCAGCTCTTTTATACATAGCCTGAACAGATGCAAAAGCAATATGTGGAGTTGCAATACAATTTTTAGCATTTAAAAGTGGGTGGTTACTATTAATAGGTGGCTCTGTTTCAAAAACATCAACACAAGCTCCTGCAATTTTATCATTATTTAAAGCATCAGCAAGTGCTTGACTATCAACAATAGGACCTCTTGCAGTATTTATTAAAATGGCATCTTTTTTCATAAGGGCAATTTTTTCTGAATTAATAAGCCCTATAGTTTCTTTATTTTGAGGAATATGTAAGGAAACAATATCACATTCTGACATAAGGGTATCAAGGTCAACAAATGTTACCCCCTCAATATCCTTTTTAGTTCTTGAATAAGCATAAACCTCACAGCCAAAAGCCTTTGCAATATTTGCAACTCTAAGTCCTATTGCACCTGCTCCTACAATGCCAAATTTTTTACCCTCAAGTTCAGGACCTATAAGTCCCTCCTTTGTGCCATTTTCTCTTACAACCTCATTACACTTAATTATATTTCTGTAAAGGTCAATTATAAAGCCAAATACAAGGTCGGCAACAGCAGAAGTTGAATAGCCTGCACAATTTGAAACCTTTATACCCCTACTTCTGCAATATTCCATATCAACATGGTCATAACCTGTGAAAGCAACACAAATATATTTTAAGTTAGGACAATTTTCCATAACTTCCTTGGGATATTTAAAATTTGAAAGAACTACTGCATCTGCATCTTTACTTCTTTCTATTAAGGTTTCAATATCCTCTTTTCTGTCTTTGTAACATACAACCTCCATTTTATCACCTACTGCATTTTTAACCTTTTCAAAAAGGGTTTCATAAGGTATTCCAAGGGGTTCTAAAACTGCTAATTTCATATTAATTCTTCCTTTCTTATTATTCATTTGCTAAAGTTAAAAGAGTATCTGTAAGGACATCAGTACCAAGGGCTAAATCTTCAAAGTCGGTCCATTCATATTTGCTATGGCTTATACCGTCTTTACTTGGTACAAAAATCATTGCTGTAGGAGCAAATCTTCCTACAAAAAGGCTGTCGTGATATGGCCCGCTTATAAGCTCCATATATTTAAGACCTAATTTTTCACAAGCCTTTTTTTCAATATCTAATATTTTCTTATCGCATTTTAAAGGCAAATCGTGATTTTCCATTTTCATATCAATTTTAACTTTTCTTTCCTTTTCAATACGGTCAACTTCGTATTTTAAAGTTTCAACAAGAATATCCTTTGCGTACATATCAATAGACCTTATGTCAATAGACATATTTGTATCTCCGGAAATTACATTTACAGCATTTGGGAAAACATCTACTTTTCCTACGGTAGCTGTTATGTACTCACTTGTGGATTTATTTGCTGCATTTTCAAGTACAAGGGAAAGCTCTGCCGCAGCCATAAAGGCATCTCTCCTTTCAGACATTGGCAAGCCTCCTGCGTGACCCTGTGTGCCTTTAATATTTACATCAAAATTTGTAGGAGCACATATACCCTTTACAATTCCAATAGGCACATTTGCTTTTTCAAGCCTTGAATTTTGCTCTATATGAAGTTCCACAGAAGCATAAACATCACCTTTTTGTTTCATTATATCGGAATATTTATTATAATCATATCCTAAATCTCCTAAAACTTCATAAAGACTGTTGCCCTCTCTGTCATAAAGCTCCTTTGTTTCTTCAAGGGATAAAACTCCTGCTAAAGCTCTGCTGCCTAAACAGGATAAACCAAATCTTGTAGGTTCTTCCGATGTGTAAACTACAACGGTTATATCTCTTTTATGCTCTATATTTTCTGATTTTATTAATCTTACAGCCTCAAGTCCACACACAATTCCGGACATACCGTCAAACATACCTGCATTAAGTACAGTATCTATATGAGAGCCTGTCCATACAGGAGAGAGTGTAGAATCTGTGCCTTTTAAAGTTGCAAAAATATTACCTATTGCATCTTCTGTAACTTCAAGTCCAAGGGATTTCATTTCTTCCTTAATATAATCTCTTGACCCAAGCTCAGGCTCTGTAAATAATACTCTTGTAGTACCCTCTCCCTCACCGGTTTGAAATTTATCTATGTTTCTTAATAATCTTTCAATATTGCTTTTATCTGCTCTTTGGAGCATACTATCACCTCGTTTACAATACCACATCTCTGTTGCAGTCTTTAGAATAAATATATGCAAACAATTCTCTGCCTACACCATAAGCACATTGAGGCACATAAGGACCAAACCACATAAAATCGTCTTTTTTAATTCCAAGCCATCTGTCGTCCATAAAATACATACCCTCGCCACTTAAAATATAAGCACCGTGTTCCTGAACATGGGTTTCAACAATAGGGTGACAACCACCAGGCTTAAAAGCTAAAATGTGCATATTCATATCAAAGGCAGTATCTACAGGAAGTAAATCCTTAATAAAAACATTTTCCATATCATCATAAATTCTGTATTCAATATCATTTACATTTCCCCAAACTACATAACAAGCTTTGCCCTCTATAGGAATATAAATTTGTTTGTATAATAAAAACTTGGTTTTTCCATTACTTTTAAATTCCATTCCAACACCTGCAGGTGAATAACCATAGCCACCGTCAGTTAATACTTTTTCTTCTCCGTTAATTTTTACTGTAATATTTCCACTTATACAATAAATAAAACTTTCAATATTTTCTTCATTTGCCCATATTTTTGTAGTGCCACCTAAATTTTCAGCCTCTACAACATACTGCACAAAGCTTGCTCCCATTTTAGGAGAGGCAACAATACTTACTTTACAGTTTTCAATAACAGGAATAACATTATTAACAAGACCGTCTTTTGGAATAACAGCCCACAAACCAGGCTTTACAACAGCTCTTGTAGATAATAAATCTTTTGGATAACTCATTTTAAACACCTCTTATAATAATAAAATTTGTTTTTGTGCAAAGTGCCTAATAAAGGCACAAATATATAAAAAAATTATTGCTATAAACTTATTTTAGCTGTATAATGTACTAAAGTTTGGAAAAGGAGGTTTTTTATATGAATCTTACAATACGCTGGCTCCTTGAACAAGACAGCTCTATTAAAGGCTTTACCTGTCTTGCAGGTGAAAAAGGCATTGAGAGAAATATTGCAGGTATTAATATTATGGATAACCCTGATACTGTGCCTTGGCTTAAAAAAGACGAGCTTATACTTTCAACAGGCTATATTCTATCAAGCACCAATATTTACAAAACCATTGTAAAAGACCTTTACAATCAAGGCTGCTGTGGTCTTGGAATAAAAATGAACCGTTACATAGATACTTTGCCAAAGGAAATGATAGAACAGGCAAACGAGCTTGGCTTTACTATTTTTTCTATTCCTTTTTCAAGCACTATGGAGCAAATTGTAAACCTTGTATACAGGCAAATGTTTTTAAATGAAATGAGCGAAAGTGAAAGAATGATGACATTTTATAAAAATATCACTGAAGCTTCCCTTAAACGCCATGGTATTTTGCCTGTACTGGAAAGTATAGCATCAGCAGTTGAAGTACCTGTTTTTCTTACAACTGAAACCTTTGAAATAATTGAATATAATATTCCAAAAAAGTCGCAAATTAAATTTCCCTTTGAATACTGCAAGGATACAAATATTCTTTTTCCAAAAAGTGATATAATTTCCGTAAAAAATGCAGAGAGTAAAAATCCTCTGCCTGTTATAAGGCATAGTGTAAAATATGAAAACATAAATCACAGCTTTGTTTTGTTTCCCATACTTCATCAAAAAACTATGGTTGCCTACCTTATATGCCTTGAAGAAAATAAAATATTTTCAGCTTTTGAGTATGATTTACTTACAAATATTAATTCTCTATTATGTATTGCCATAATAAATGACTCAATACTTCAAACTAACAAACACTCTGACAGACTGACATTTTATAATAATCTTCTTTCAGGAGTGTATAAAACAGACAATGAAATTGAGCCACTGTGTCGTCAGTTTGGCTTTGACTTTTTAAGTCCAAGAATAATAGCTGCCCTAAAGATAGAGGGTTATTCTGAATTATCTGTTGCAAGGCAAAGGTCATTAATGCGTAAAATAATTAATCTGGTTCAGCAAGTAATTTCTGAAACAAATATTGAGTTTAACCACACAATATATGATAACAGCCTTATACTTTTTATGTTTTTAAGTAAAATTGAGCCTATACAAAGAACTGAAAGAGTAAACCAATGTATTAAAAATATTATTCATAAGCTAAAGCTTGAAGGCATTAATTCTACAGCAGGTATAGGAAGTGCCTTTGAAGGAGCATCTACAATATTTAAAGGATATTTGCAGGCGGCACAATCCCTTGAACTTGGTGTAAATCTTCACCCAGATGAAAAAATATTTTCTTACAACAAAGATATGATTTACCACCTTTTTTCATCAAATTTGACTGTAGAGCAGCTAAATGACATATACTCAAGCACCCTAAAACCTCTTGATGATTATGATAATAAAACAGGCTCCGACCTTTCAGCCACACTTTATGAATATATAAAATGCGATAAAAACATATCTCTCACAGCTAAAAGGCTTTTTATACACCGAAATACTATGATTTACAGAATACAGCAAATTCAGGAAATTATTGATTTTGACATAAAAGATATTAATAATCTCTATCTTATACAAACAGCTTTTTATATTAAAAAAATACTTAATCTTTAAATTTATTTTTTATGAAATGACGGATTGTGAAAATTAAGTGTAATTGAACCGTCATTATTATACTCTACAAGCTCTTTTCCAAATTCAATGGCATCTATTGTTTTAAAATATTCCTCCTTGGATTTATAAAGGGGCTTGTAGTTTTCTTTTACCTTTAAAGCATTTTCACAATTATTTTTAAGTAAGTCATAAATAAGGGCACACACAACCTTTGTAGGATTTATTATACATTTTTCCTTATCTTCAATATAATAATCCTCTCCATGCTGATTGCCTACAGCACCACAGCATAAAGGCTGAATTACAGGAATAACAGTAGATAAATCTCCAATATCACTGCTTTGAGTGTCCCAGCCAAGATATTCTACAACATTATCGCCAAAAATATCATATATTATATCTGTGCAAAGCTTATTCATAATAATATCAGAATGTAGCGGCAAATTGCCATGTTTATCCCTTATAGTAACCTTAGCACCCATAGCAGCTGCAGAAGCAGCCAAAACTCTATTTATTTTTACATTAACCTCAAGCATTTTTGCCATAGTTGCAGCTCTTACATAGGTATCCATTTTGACTAAATCGGGAATTACATTTGCTGCCTGTCCACCACTTGTTATAATAGGGTGATATCTTACATAATCCTTTTCCTTAAAGGTTTCTCTTAAAGCATTACAGCCATTCATTCCTAAAGTTGCGGCATAAAGGGCATTTATTCCTTTTTCGGGAGCACCACCTGCGTGAGAGGCTACTCCCTCATATTCAATATGCTTTGTTATACAACCGTCACAACCGTCAATTATTTTAAAAAGCTTATCGGGAGAGGAATCAGCGTGAAACATAATTGCCATATCCACATCATCAAACATACCTCTGTATAAAAATTCGATTTTACCTGCCACATATTTTATAATTCTATTTTTAATAAGCTTTCCTCTGTATTCTAAATCTATAGTTTCCTCTGCCGGAACAGCCACAAATCTAACAGAGCCTGAAAGTTTTTCCAAAATTATTTCTTCCTTTAATATGGCAGCAGCACCAAGCATTACAGAAGTTTGAATACAATGTCCACAGGCGTGAACTGCACCTGTTTCCTTATCGGAATCAGGGTGATTAGGACAAAAAAGTGCATCAAGCTCCCCCATTATTGCAACCTTAGCTCCCTCTCTGCCACTGTCAAGCTCTGCAATAAAGCCAGGTATTCCTCTTGTTCTTTTAACACTATATCCAAGTCTTTCAAACTCTTTTTCAAGATATTCACTTGTTTTCCACTCTTTATATCCAACCTCTGGGTGTTTCCAAATATAGTTATAAGCATTTAACATAATATCTCTTTTTTCATCAACTATGTCAGCTATAATTCTGTATTCTTCCTTCAAGGTCATCACTCCAATTCAACTAATTTGCCAAAGCTTTCATCTGTAACAATTTTCCCATTGTCATAAACTAAAGCTCCTCTAATAAAAGTTTTTTCAACACTTCCTTTAAGCTCTAAACCGTCAAAGGCTGTAAGTTTGACTTTGTAAAAAAGCTTGTCTTTATTTACTTTCCATTTTTTATTAGGGTCAAAAATTACAAAATCCCCGTCAAAGCCAACCTTAATAGCACCTTTTTTGCCATATATACCCCACCTTTTTGCAGGATTTTTAGAAAGTGCCTTTGCAATAAGACAAACAGATAAACCTCTTTTATTAACTGCTCCATCATAAAATACAGGCAGCATTGTTTGCACACCACTTATGCCATAGCCGGATTTATAAGTAGGCTTGTTAATGTCACTTCTATTTTCTATAACTCCTGGGGAATGGTCTGATACTACTAAGCCTAACACTCCCTTATTTACATATTTCCAAAGTTCTTCTCTGCTTTTTTCATCTCTTAAAGGTGGAGCACAGCCAAAGGCACAGCCTTTTTCCAAATAATCTTTTTCTGTAAATGTAAGATAATGGGCACAGGTTTCAGCAGTTATATTGACTTTGTCAATTTGAGCTTTTTCAATAATCTCGGCAACTTTAGGGTGGCTTACATGGCAAATATGTACCTTTGCCTTTGTTTCTCTTGCAAGCTCTATTATATTTTCCACTGCAATAATTTCACTTACTAAAGGTCTCGAATTTAAAAAAGCTTGTCTGCCGTCTAATTTATTATTTAAAACCTTTTCCTTTTCATAGGTTATAATAGAATAATCTTCACAATGAAAGCCTGCAAGGGAATTTAGCTTTTTAATTTTAAAAAGTGCCTCCCTAACCTGTCCTAAATTAGGAGCATAAAAATCGTTTCCACCACCGGATAAAAAACATTTAAAAGATATTGCTCCTGATTTGTGCATTTCTTCTATATTATTAATATTTTCAGAAGTTAAACCACCCCATACACAAAAATCCGTATATGCCTCCCTTTTAAGAAGTTCTTTTTTTAACTTAACAGCCTCTCCATTAAGTACAGAGGGAGAACATAAATTAAGGGGCATATCTATACAGGTTGTAACTCCTCCTGCTATAGCAGCCTTAGTTGATGATTTAACATCTTCAAAATCGGCATCACTTTCTCCAATGTGCATGTGGGCATCAACTACTCCCGGAAAAATATATTTGCCCTCTGCCTCAACTTCCTTTTTGGCATCATAAATAATATCAGCCATAGTAATTGCAGCTATTTTTTCATTTTTAACATAAATATTTCCCTTAAAAACTAAATCATCATTTACAATATTTCCATTTTTAATTAATAAATCATACATATTTATCATTCCTTAGCTTTCAATAGCATTTGCTGTAGAATCCTTTTTCCACTTAAACAATATATTTTCAACAAGAGTAAGAATACCAAATATTACTGAATACATAAGACCAATTACTATAGCTGCCATAACCATATCGGACATTTTAAACCAGTTTTTTGAAAATACTATAATATAACCAAGTCCTGTTGAAGCACCCATCATTTCAGCAACAACCATTGCACTAAAGGCTGTTCCCAAAGCTCCTTTCATTCCTAAAAATATGTTAGGAAAGGCTGATTGAAACTTTACACAAAAGAAAAGCTGCATAGGTTTAGCTCCAAGAGAAATAGCTGACCTTATAAGTACAGGGTCAGTATTTTTAATACCCTCAATAACATAAGAAATCATATAAATTATAGTAGCATAAGCAATAAGCACAATTTTTGAAGATTCACCTATACCAAACCAAAGTATAAACATAGGTAAAAATGCCATAATAGGTATTGGTCCAAATAAATTTATAATTGGTGATAACACATTATCAACAGCCTTAATACTTGCTATAAGACTTCCAAGTACAACTGCAATAACAACTCCCCACAAATATCCTACAAGAACTCTGTAAAGACTTATTCCCAAATGTTCCCACAATGTTCCCTGAACAAGATATGTATATGCTGCCATAATTATTTCAGAGGGCATTGGCAAAAATTTTGGTTCAATCCAAAGCATATTAAGATTTATTCTTCCAAAGAGTTCCCATAAAATGAAAAATCCTATAAGTGAAATAAATTTATAATATTTATCTCTTTTTGCTTTCTTAGCCTGAGCTGTTTTGTATGATACAGCCTGTTTTGTCTTTGCCATATTTCTCACCTCTATTCTGTTATAACTGCATTTGATTTAATTCCTGTAATTGCACTTTCAAACTGACTTACATAATCTGCAAATTTAGGGTCATTAATGTTACGAGGTCTTGGAAGTTCTATTTTTTCATCCATACATACACTGCCCTTTTGCAAAATTATAACTCTGTCAGCAAGATAAACTGCCTCTGGTACACTGTGGGTAATAAATAATATGGTTTTTTCTGTAAGTTTCCATATTCTTTCTATTTCTTTTCTCATTGAGTCCCTTGTTAGGGCATCTAAAGCACCTAAAGGCTCGTCCATAAGAAGTACCTCCGGGTCATTGGCTAAGGCTCTTGCTATACCCACTCTTTGAGCCATACCACCTGAAAGCTCTACAGGATATTTATTTTCATATCCTGTAAGACCTACCATATCTATAAATTTTTGAGCAACTGCCCTTGCGTCCTTTTGCTTTTTCATATTAAGTCCAAACTGAATATTTTTTGAAACAGTTCTCCAAGGAAAAAGGGCGTGTTGCTGAAAAACTACTCCTCTTTCAGGTCCCGGACCATGAATTTCCTGTCCCGAAACAGTAATTTTGCCTTTATCCGGTTTTAAATATCCTGCCAGACAATTAAGCAATGTTGATTTACCGCAGCCTGACTTACCAAGTACGCATATAAATTCACCTTTTTCTATTGTCAAATTAAGATTATTTAGTATATACTGCATTTCTCCGTCTTTTTCTTCATAGGCTTTATATAAATGATCAATAATTACTGCCATAATCAACACTCCTTAAAATATTTTAATTACTCAACTGTTACTTTTGTAGGGTCAACTGCCTTTAAAATTTCTGTATTTGCATACTGGTCAAAAGATACTAAAGTTGTATTAAGACCTGATTCCTGCATATATTTTGCAAGCTCATCACAAGATGACTTAAATGTTTCATTGTAAGCTACTTCATAAGTATTTTTATCCATAATCTTTAAACAAGTTTCTTTATCAAGATTAATCTGTGCTGCAATTATTTCTGCACATTCTTCCTTATTTGAGTTAATATAATCTGTTGCCTTAATCATAGCCTTAACATAGGCTTGTGCAGTTTCAGGATTTTCCTCAACAAAACTCTTACTTGCATCAATAGCTACCATAAAATTAAGATAATCTACATCACCTGTGTTTTCCGGAAGATAAGATTTTGTACCTGTAAATAATACCTTGCCACCTGCTTCTTCTGCCTTAATGCCCCAAGGCTCCCAAGCTGCAAAAAAGTCAATCTGACCACTTTCAAGAGAGGCAAGCATATCTGATGCCTGTAAATTTACAAGTTCAATTTTGTCATAATCAACACCAAGGTCATCACACATATTTCTCACTGCTACAATTACACCTGCACCGTCTGTGTAACCCATCTTTTTACCCTCAAGGTCCTTTGCACTTGTAATATTAAGATTAGCTCCTGCAACAACCACTTGAGTATTACCTGCATTTACAACAGGAGCTAAAAGACATACCTCTGTACCCTTATCTACAAGGTTAATAGCCTGATAATTAGATACTGAATAAAACTGTGCCTCACCGGATGCAATCATTGTAGTAGAAACTGATGGGTCAGTTAAAAGCTGTAAATCTACATCAAGTCCTTCTTCTTCAAAAAAGCCTTTTTCTTTTGCTATAATCTGCTGACCTGAAATCTGTGGGTCAAATTCACCAAGTGCTACAACCTTTGTTAAAGCATTAGATGAAGTATCAGAAGTCTCCACAGAACTTGAGCCACAACCTGTCATTGACATCATAGCCACCATTACCATTGAAATTGCTAAACTTAAAAATTTTCTTCTTTTCATTTTCAACACACTCCTTTTTTAATTTAAAAACAGTAATAAAAAAAACGCATAAGCTCTTTTTTAAAGAAGCCTATACGCCTTTGTTGAGTTAAAATATAACATAGAGTAAAATTTGTGTCAACAAAATTTTATAATGACAAAATTTATATATTTTTTTACTGTTTATTCTGCATTAAATTTTATTTTTTATTAAAATCCCAGTATTTAAGCCATTTTTAAAAATTAAGGCCTATTCATATTATATTATTTACAACAATTTCATTGTGCATAATGCACAATGACTTTTAAAAAATATCATACATTCCATTTTAACCCAAAATATAGACAAAAAAATACTCCTATGCTAAAATAACATAAAACAAATTGAAAGGTGTGATTATGTGAATAATAAAGTAATTACCATTACAAGACAGTTTGGCAGTTTAGGCAGACCTATAGGAAAATTAGTTGCAAAAGAACTTGGTTTTAAATATTTTG
The DNA here is from genome assembly GCA_051892075.1 of Lachnospirales bacterium. Lineage (GTDB taxonomy): Bacteria > Bacillota > Clostridia > Lachnospirales > CAG-274 > HGM11788. The sequence goes on along the minus strand of JBJFFW010000275.1, from coordinate 518 downwards.
ACAGAGATATAATTGAAGCTACAGCAGAAAAAATGGATGTAAGCCTTCATTCTCTTACAGCCCTTGATAATAGAGGTGTAAGTGGTTATCATAGAATGGCTTATCCTCTTGGTATTGGTGACGGTGCAATTCAGAATAAAATGTTTAAAATACAAAGTGAACTTATTAAGGAATATGCCTCAAATGAAAATTGCGTCATAATCGGAAGATGCGCCGACTATATTTTAAGAGAATATAGTAATGTATTAAGTTTTTATATATATGCTCCTTATGTAAGAAGAATTGAAAATAGTGTAGATGAGCTTGGCTTTACGGCATCTGAGGCAAAGGTTGTTGTAGATGAAATTGATAGAGCAAGAGCCAGATATTATAAATATTATACAAGGAGAGAATTTAATACCACTTGTTTTAGAGATTTGCTTGTTGATAGCTCCGTACTTGGTGTTGAGGGTACAGCACAAATAATAGTTGATTTTGCAAAGAAAAAATTTGGTATGCAATAAAAATTTTTATAAATA
>JBJFFW010000274.1:0-2512 GCA_051892075.1 Lachnospirales bacterium | reverse complement strand
ATAGGTATGTGTCCTACACTTGCCGTTACTTCATCAGCCATTAACGGTTTAGGTATGGGACTTTCTACTACTGCGGTACTTATTTGTTCTAACTTTGTTATTTCATTAATTAGAAAAATTGTGCCTGATTCAGTTAGAATTCCTTGTTACATTGTAGTTATTGCTTCATTTGTAACTATTGTTCAGATGTTATTAAAAGGCTATGTGCCTGCTCTTAATGCAAGTTTAGGTGTGTTTATTCCACTTATTGTTGTTAACTGTCTTATTCTTGCAAGAGCTGAAGCCTTTGCTAGTAAAAATAGTCCTATTGCATCACTTTTTGATGGTATTGGTATGGGTCTTGGTTTTACTCTTGCTTTAACTATTCTTGGTGCTTGCAGAGAGCTTATTGGTAACGGCAGCTTATTTGGCTTTGCTATTTTACCTGATGCTTGCAAGACTTTACTTGTTATTTTACCACCAGGTGCTTTCATTACTTTAGCATTCCTTATGGTATTAGTTAATTTAATTAGAAATAAGAATAAATAGGAGGTGGATAGAAAATGAGTTTATTTGTTACTTTAATGGCGGCTATATTCGTCAATAACTTTATCTTTAGTAAATTCTTAGGTATCTGTCCATTCCTTGGTGTATCTAAGAAAGTTGAAACTGCTGCCGGTATGGGTGTAGCCGTTATATTCGTTATTGCCCTTGCCTCTGCTGCAACTTGGATTGTGCACGAATTTCTTTTAGTGCCTTTTGGCGTAGAATATTTGTATAATATTGCATTTATTTTAATTATTGCATCTTTAGTTCAGTTTGTAGAAATGTTTATTAAGAAAAGTTCACCTAGTCTTTATCAGGCTCTTGGTGTTTATCTTCCTCTTATTACTACTAACTGTGCCGTACTTGGTGTAACTGTTACTAATATGGAAAGTAATTTTGGTTTTATTACTTCTCTTGTAAACGGTATTGGTGCTGCCATTGGTTTTGCCCTTGCAATTATACTTTTTGCAGGTGTTAGAGAAAGACTTGAAAAAAGTCCTATTCCAAAGCCTTTCCTTGGTTTCCCTATTACTTTAATAACTGCCGGTTTAATGAGTATTGCCTTTTTAGGCTTCTCAGGTATGCTTTAATAAAGGAGGGAAATTGAAATGTTAATGGGTATTTTAATCCCTATTGCTATTATTGGCGGTATGGGTGTAGTTTTCGGTGCTATTCTTGGTTTTGCTTCTATTATTTTTAAGGTTGAACAAGACCCTAAAGTACCTCTTATTAGAGAATGTTTACCCGGTGCAAACTGTGGTGGCTGTGGCTTTGCAGGCTGTGATGCCTTAGCTGAGGCTATTGCAAAGGGTGATGCTCCTGTAAATGCTTGTCCTGTTGGCGGTAGTGGTGTTGCTGAAAAAGTAAGTGCCGTTATGGGTGTTGAGGCAGGCGAAAGTGTTAAATTAACAGCCTTTGTAAAATGTAAGGGTACTTGCGATAAGGCTAAAAATAAGTATGAGTATTATGGAGCTGGTGACTGTGCTCTTGAAAATGCACTTAACGGTGGTCATAAAGCCTGTAGCTATGGTTGTCTTGGTGATGGCAACTGTGTAAGAGCCTGTGCTTTTGATGCTTTACACATTGTTGACGGCGTTGCTGTTGTAGATAAGGATAAATGTGTAGCCTGTGGTGCTTGTATTAAGGCTTGTCCTAAGGGTTTAATTGAGCTTGTGCCTTATGATAACAATATTAGAGTTGCTTGTAATTCTCACGATATGCCTAAGCCTACTAAGGATAACTGTTCTACAGGTTGTATGGGTTGCAGCATTTGTGCTAAGAATTGTCCAAGCGAGGCTATTGTTATGGATAAGTTCCTTGCTAAGGTTGATTATGCAAAATGTACTCAGTGTGGTATCTGTACTACCAAGTGTCCTACAGGTGCTATTAGTGATATGTCAGTTAAAGCTGTTGAAGAAGAAGTGGCAAGTGCTGAAGCTCCAGCAGAGAATACTGAAAACAAAGCTGAATAATGCAAAATTATTTACAAAAGGTGCTGTAATTTTTACAGCATCTTTTTTTGGTACTTTATTGGGGATTTTTTTTTGGGACTTTGTCCCCAAACCCCTACTAGCTTTTTGAAAAAAGCTAGGCAAAAACTTTAAAAGCGGATTAACCAAGGTTAATCCTTATGGTTATATTCAGGTTTTGGTTTTACAGTTTTGTTATTGTATGCTTTTAGGTATTGAATATAAAACAATAATCAAAAATTAATTCACAGTCTATACCAAACTACTAAAGGAATAAAAATATTTATTACTACTATTACAACATATCTAAAAAATATAATATATTAAAGGTTATTGGAGTATTTATTCTATCTCTACAGTTATACATATACATATTCATATTTCTATATTTCATTATATAGAAATCTATATATCTATATATCTATATATTTATATTCCTACATACCTATATACCTATATTTCATAAATTCCCATATTCTATATGTAACATAAACCAATAACTAACATTCATTAATTAT
>JBJFFW010000273.1:0-2535 GCA_051892075.1 Lachnospirales bacterium | reverse complement strand
TAACCTAAATAAGGTGACATAAGTTGTGTTTTGCTTATGCCACTTTATTTTTTTAATTATGTAAACTTTTTAAGTTTTAATAAATATATTAGACACCGACAAATATTTCTTTAAACTATTCCTTTTAGCGAGTCAAAAATTACAAATATTTACAATTTTTTCACAATAAAATACTATTTGTAACTTTACTCTTTAATATTTATATGATATTATAAAAGTAACAGGAGGTGATAGTATGGAAAGGGATGAAATAACTCAGATGGTAACAGAAATTGCTGATGAAATTTATAATAAGCCAAATATTAAACTTTCAAAATCTTCTGCAAAAACTCTTGCATACACAGAAAAACTTCTTGTTGAAATTTTATGTAGAATTAATAAGTAATATTCTACAGTTTACATTGGCACAAATAATATACTTATCTAATAATGTTTTATACCATCTGAAATTTTCCGTACGACAGCCAGTTAGGTCACAAGCCTTAACTGGCTATTATTTTGCATTAAAATAATATATTAATACACTCCTAACAATATCATAAAGTAGAATGTATTTCATAATTCTACTTGCCAAAAATAAGGGAGTAAATATACCCTAATTAAGATAGGAGTGAGTTTAATGAAAAATTCCACAATTAATTTAAGAATTTCAAGTGATTTAAAAACCCAAGTAGTAAACAAAGCTAAAGCTTATAATATCAGTATATCTGAATATACTATAGAAGCTCTTAAAGATAAGCTAGAGGGGAAAAGCAATTCTCCCCAAAATGAGGAACTTATAAGGTCTATAGGTAAATTTAGTAATCTAGTATCTCGTAGTAAAAATAATATATCCGACAATAATATTAACAATGTGTGTAAACTACTTGATAACATAAATACTAACATTATTAATCTATACATAAAAGGAGAAATTTGAAATGATTACATTTAAAGAAGTAAACTCAAGTTATAATGATAAGGTTATATTTGACGGAAGAAAAAATGTTATAGCACGACTTGTAGATTATGCTATAGACCCAAGGAAAACTATGGGTATATATACTGGTTTTAGAGCTTTAGTAAGTTTAGACCCATATTATGTAGAAAGGCAGTTTTATGCTACTCAACTGATTTATAACAAAACATCGGGAGATAAGCTTATACATATTGTTGCATCATTTTCCCCTGATATGGAAATAGATGAAGAACTGGCAATGGTAAGTGCAAATGCTGTAGCTGATATAATAGGTAGGGAGCATCAGCTTGTATTTGGAGTACATATAAATGGACTTATTCCCCATATTCACTTTATAATAAATCCTGTAAGCTATATAAATGGAAAGACATATTCTATTAATACTAATAAAGTTAAAATATATGGCAAGGCAATAAATAGAGCCTTATCTGTAATTGCACCAGATGTTCAAATAGGGTTAGCAATGTTAGCTTACTTTTAAGAGAATTTAAAAGGTACTACCAAAAAATCAAAAAATATCCGACTTTTTTAAAAAAATAATTAAAAAACAACCTCAAAAGTCCAATTTTCCACTGTTTTTTAAATAAAATTTTTCAAAAGTCGGATATTTCAAAAAAAATTTATACTCTTTTTAATTTAGTCGACATAAATTAGTATATGGGCTATAGCTTATTCTATAGGAAGAACCTTTACCAGTTTATTAAGCTCATCACAATTATTACCATTTTCTACAACACAGTAGCCAACTTTCATAGTCTTTAAAATTTCTTTCCACTTTAGATTACCACCACTTGAAAAATATTTTGCAAGTCTTGGAATTTCCCAATCACAAGGTCTGAAATAAATTCTAGTGGCTGCCTGTTGGAGCTGTCTTACAATAACAGGATTATTTTTATTAAAGTCAACAAATTGGCTTGAAAGTATAAGGCTTGCACCAAATTTCCTAGATTCAACAAGAAATTTTCCTATAGGTGAATTGAAATTAGTGTTTATATTCTGCATTTCATCTATAATAAGAATAAAAGGCTTATTAACAGAGCCATTGATACTTATATAACACATTAAGTCATTAAGAATACAATCCGTAGTAATTTTTTGTGAGTGACTATTAAGGTTCGACAACTGAAAAACTGTCATTTTAGGATTATCGTAACTTAATATATTAGGCCACAAGTCATTTTTAGAATCAGAAAATTTTACAGTATTTACAATAGCACTAATTTTTGATGCTGCTGATTTGTATGGTCCTTTACCATAATTCATATATTCACACAAAATCTCTAAAGTCATAGGCTTATTTTCAGCTCTGCATATACTAAAACAATCTTTAATTGAGTTTTGAACAGCCATATACTGCTGGTCACCAAGTTTAAGAGAGTCCTTTAGCATTTGTGAAATCCTGTTTATAATATCTTGGTCAGTTTCTATGTCAAGGTCATCACCTTCAGCATAGTTTTTTGGCTCAAAAATATTAATAGGCAACATTTTCTTAGCATTATACTGAAAAAAATTCCCTTTTGTTGCCTCCTTGAAAGCATCAGGAAGGTGAGATGGGGTAAATGAATTACCCACATCTA
>JBJFFW010000272.1:0-11457 GCA_051892075.1 Lachnospirales bacterium | reverse complement strand
CTTCTGCACCTGCTGCTATAATCTTTGGAGAAAAAATTTCAGTAAAGCCATTATCCTCTAAAAATCTTCTGAAACCTCTTACAATTCCCTCTTGAAGCTTAAATACATTTCTCCTTTGTTCATTTCTAAGGGTAACAGGTCTTATTTCAATTTCATTTTCCAATGCAATATTTAATTTTCTCTTACTTATACTTAAAGGAAGCTCCTCAGCAGGAGTTGATAAGACTTCAACATTTTCAATTAAAATTTCAAAACCATTTACAGCCTTTTCTTCCTCTCTTACTATACCTGTTATTCTTACTGAATTTTCTTCGGCAAAAATTTTTCTAGCATCTTCAGTAATTTCCTTATCATAAAAACACTGAACAAGTCCACCTATTTTTCTAATAATTATGAAAGCAAAATTACCCATATCTCTAACATTATGAATAATTCCATGGGTTGTTACCTTTTTGTTTTCAGAACTTAAACTTTTAAGCTCATCAATAGATAAGTCCATAATTGTTCTTTCGCCTGTTGCTTTAACCATTTCTGTTCACCTTCTTAAATTATTTTTTGCAATAAAAAAGCCCTGAGACATATTATGCCCCAGGACGGAGTTCTACCGCGGTACCACCTTAATTGACTGCCCCATTGCAGCCCACCTCGAAGATATTTAACGCATATCAACGCATCTCACTACTAAAAAATATCTCTTTCGCAAGACAAGCTCCTAAGTGTTCTTTCGATAAACAGTGTCATAATAAGGCTCTCAATCCACGACCTTAAATCCCTGTATGTCTTAAATATCTACTTTTCTTAATCATCGCTTTTAATATGTTCACATAATAACATATATGAAAAGAAAATGCAAGCATTTTTTTAAAAAATAAAGATTTTTTTTATTTTTCTTAATTTTATTAATAAAAACAAGTGTTTTTTTAACTTTATTTAAACAAGTTTCATTATCTCTTTTCTAAGCCTTGTAATTATTTTCTTTTCTAATCTTGATATATAAGACTGAGATATACCTAATATATCTGCTACTTCCTTTTGTGTAAGCTCCTCTCCCTTTGAACCTATTCCAAATCTTAATTTTATAAGTTCTCTTTCTCTTTTTCCTAAAGTTTTAATTGCCTCATTAAGAAGTTGTCTGTCTACCTCATCTTCTATATCTTTATATATTATATCCACATCTGTTCCTAATATATCAGATAATAATAATTCATTTCCTTCCCAATCCACATTTAAAGGCTCATCTATTGAAACTTCCGTTTTTGTTTTCGTGGTTTTTCTAAGATACATCAAAATTTCATTTTCAATACACCGGGAAGCATAGGTGGCAAGTTTTATATTTTTATCAAGTTTAAAAGTGTTTATAGCTTTTATTAATCCTATTGTTCCTATTGATATTAAATCTTCAACATTTATTCCCGTATTTTCAAATTTCCTTGCTATGTATACTACAAGTCGTAAATTTCTTTCAATAAGAATATTTTTGCTTTCTTCTTTGTCTATTGTTTCAAGAAGTTTCTTTTCTTCTTCAGGCAACAATGGCTCAGGCAAAATATCATTACCCCCTATGTAAAATACAAAAGATGAATCTTCTGAAAAATTATTTATTAAATTTTTAAAATACATTTTAAATGTTTCATACATTTTATTTGCCTCCTAAATGCTTTAAACCTATGATAGCGTTGTAATTACCGCTGTTAGATAAATTTGTATTATATATTGCTATAATTGGATATTTTATAATGTGATTATTAATTCTTGCCTCTTTTGCCATAAATATATTTAGTGTTCCATTTTCATTTCCCAAACTTTTGTAGGATAACTGTCTTAGATTTTTAGGAATTATATTTAATATACTTTCTTTTTCAGCTATAATAACAGGTTTTCCCGTAACATAATCCTCTAAAAGATTTCCCGAATCAAGTAAAGCAATAAGTTTAGCTTTTGTGGAGTTATTGTAAATTGTTAAACTATAATATTTTTTCATTTTATAATTTAAAATATTTCTTAATATTATTATTAAAACTCCACTTAATATAATTACAGCTATCATACTTAAATTTCCCATTTTGTTAATTAAATAAGATATAAGACCATATACTATACAATTAGAAATTGAAATTACAATATAATTTTTTAAAAGCGTAAAAATATCACAGGGTATTGAATATAATATTGTTAAAATCACAACAAAAATATAGCTTTCTTCTATTGCAAAATTAATATTAAAAACATAGGACAGTAGAAAAGCAACAGAAAAAATCAAAGATAAAAATATCTTATTTTTTATAGGTGTTTTCTTTCTTGAAAAAATATCCGTTATTGTCAATATAATAAAAATCATAGCAATATTATAAAGTATCATCACATCAGCATATAACTTTATATACACACTACCACCACCTGAAAAAATTATAAGAAATTTATGGCAAATAATTTGTAATAAAAGTTTTTAAATACTTAAAAAAATAACGACACAAAAGCCATAAATTTGCTTTTATGTCGTTATTAAAATTAATTTGTTATGTTAAATGAACTTATATTGCACTTGTAAAACCTATCATAAATCCCACTACACTAAGTACAATTCCTATAATAAGACAAATTAATGCTGCATTTTTTAATTTTATACCATCATCATAATAATTGCCTGAAGGGTCTCTATACTTTCTTGCCATAACATAAAGTACAATAGCTATAATATATAAAATAACATCCATAATATACCTCTTTCATTATTTATCACTTAGTATTCATATTTCTTACATATAATAAAGTTTGAATAAGCTCAATCCAATGAGCAACATTGTAAACTGCAAAAATATAAGAATTATTATCCTTAGTTGAAATTACAAAAGTTTTTTGTGTTATGTATTTATCCCCTTGTGATACAGAAATAATATCATCAACATTTATTTCAAGCTGAAGCTTTAAAGGAATAAGAAAAGAAAAAATACCAATTAGAGCAAATAAACAACCGCTTTCACCTGCACCTCTGCCATAAAATTTCATTTTCTTATTTGTAATTTCAAGTCTTCCATCTTTAAATCCTGAAGGAGTTTTAACATATCTTACACTTCCTTTATAAATCTCATACTCTCTGTTTGGGTCAGCTCCAGGTGGCGGAGCAACTTTAGACATATAAGTCATATTTACAGGCTGAGAATAAGGAATATTTTGTAAAACTGGTTGTCCATTTGTTACATATTGTTGTTGATTATTAATATCTGCACTATAATTTTCAACCTTAGAGCCACAATTTGGACAAAATAGTGTATCGACAGAAAGTTCTGTTCCACATTTATCACAAAACATATTATTAATCTCCTTTTAATCTTCAATTATCCAGTAAAAGTCTGTAGAATTATCATCAACCGCTAGAACTTTAAGCCAAATTTCACCTTTAATATAATCTATATGAGTATCATATACATTATGCCATGAACTTTTGAAATAGTTTCCAGCAGATGTTGAATTACGGTTATGTTCATAATACAATTTTTCATTTGAAAGGACAAATACTCCATTTTCTTCATAATCCTTTGCATAATTGTTCAATACTACTGCCCTTAACATAGCGATACTTGAAAAAGCACATGCCACAACCAATATAATCATTATAAAGAAAAATACATACCCTGAATTTTTTGTATCTGCTTGAGAATTGTACTCACTATCACCAACCATTTCACTTCTTACAGGAGTAGTTTGTTTCCCGCAATTAGAGCAAAATGTAGCATTATCTGCTAAATTAAATCCACAATTACTGCATTGCTTCATAATTTTCCCCCTCCTATATTAATACTCTGTATTATTAATAACTATGCTGTATGACCAATCAGAATTTCCTGATATATATACATCATACATTGAATATGTAAATCTTGCAGACTCTTTTGGTGAAAGATAATAAGTAGAATATTCTGTCTTGTAATCATCAAATTCAAAAGCAATTCTAACAGTTACATTTCTATTTGTTCTGTTTTTAAGTGTAAATGACAAATCAACATAGTCATCACTATGGAATATTGAGTAATGTCCCAAACCATATTTATCACTTATATCAACAGGATTAAGTATATATTCGATATCCTCCTCAATTTTACTTATAAATGAAGGGAATTTATCCATAGCTTTTTTTCCAACTTCATCATTAGGCACCATATCATAATACTTTCTGGCAGTTTTCCAATCACCCTTATTATAGGCATTTGCTCCGTTTGTAAGGTCTGTCACATAATTTTTGTATTGATTAGATGATGTAACAATAGATTTTGCCCATTTATCATTAGGTATTATTGTAAGTGCAGCATTAGCATATTTAATAGCTTCATCAGGACTTCCATTATCATAATGTTTTTGAGCCGTTCTGCAATTTTCAAAGTACATATTCACAACAGATTTATATACAGCATTAATCTGCTCTGTTCTGTAAGGCTCATATATTGTATTAACTATATTGTAAATTTCCGTATACTTTTTATCATCATAAATTTTCTTTAAGTATCTTCCTAAATCATTAATAGCTTTATCAAATAAATCATCGGCAACTTTAAAGTCTTTATACTCCCTTATTGCCTCTTTAGAAAGCTGAACTGCTTTAAGATATTCGTATTTTTCATAGTAGGATAAAGCACTTTCATATTTTTCTGCCGCTGCCTTAATATTTTCAATTTTTATATTACACTCTTTTTTTGCCCTACTTAAAGGCATAACATAACTATAATATTTAATTGCACCATTATAATCACCTGTTGCCATTAATTCCTTAGCTTTAGCAATATTTTTATCATCAAAGCTATGCCAAATAAATGCACCGGCGGATAATAAAACTAAAATTACAGCTAATACAATAGAAACTCTTTTTATTATATGCTTAAATTTTTTTATTCTTTTTTCTCGTTCTAATCTTCTCTTTTTTTCTGCTTTCTTTGCTTCAGCTTTAATCCTTGCTTCTTCTTCGGCTTTTATTCTTTCCTCTTCTTCTCTCTGCTTTTTCTCTTTTTCAGCTATTTCATCAGCAATTTTTTGTTCACTTTCTGTAAGTTTCGGCACTTGTCTTGGTTTTAAATCCAATTCATACCCACATTTTTCACATTTCACAGGATATCCCAAAAGATTATGAACCTGTCCACAATGAACACAAAGTCTGTAGAGAGGATTAGAGTCGTCCCATTTTAAAGGCTTATTTTCATCTTTTAAATCATTACCACAGTTTTTACAGAATTTTTCTCTTTTGCTTTTAAGTGTTGCACCACATTTACCACATACATATTTTGAATAATCATCACAATCTTCAATCAGTCTGTGTTTATCATCAAAGGCATTACCACATTTATTGCAGAATTTAGCTTCTTTGTTTAAAATCTCATTATCACAATAAGGACAATAATATTTTACTTTAGGCACTAAGCTCGTTCCGCATTTAGTACAAAACTTAGTACCATCTTTCTGTTCAGCACCACATTTGTAACATTTTATCATTTTTATCCTCCTTATATCATTCCAATACTATCAATTATTACAGATACAAGACTTGCTATAAACAAACCTATAATAAGGTCAATAATACCAAGAACAACTCCTGTAAGTCCCATCCATTTACCATTTTGTTTATTTTCATCATAGGTAACAATTCCTATAATGGAAAATGTTGTTGCTGCAAGACCACATATAATTGCTCCTATAAACATACCTGCTATACTCAAGGCAAAACCTGCAACACAAAAGCCATTTAATGTTCTTGTTTGAATAGGCTGAGGCTGTATATTAACTATAGTTGGTTGTGGCGTGACATAAGTCTGTTGACCATAAGGTTGTTGAACATAAGGTTGTTGAGGATAAGGCTGTTGATATAAAGACACCTGCCCATAATTTGAAGGAGAAACACCATATTGATTATTAGGTACAGAATTACTGTTCGTATTACCATCAATTATTTCATTATCCACAGCTTTACCACAGCTTTGACAAAAAGCAGCTCCCTCTGATATTTTTTCACCGCAGTTATTACAAAACATATATATACCTCCCCTTTTTATATTAAATATATGTTATATTAAGAATTTTAATTCTCATAAAGAATTATTATTTGATATAATTATATCTTATACTACAAATTTTGTCAATATAATTCTTAATAGGAATTATATATCTGTATTTCAATAGTTAGATTTTTGTCATTTAATTAATTCTTTAAAATCTATATAAATTAATTTCTATATTAGTATAAAAAAATAATGCTCTCATTTCATTAGCTGAGAGCATTATTTTGTCAAATTATAGCAAATCATAAGCAATACATAAACCTACTACTATTTGCATAACAACAACTGTAATTAATTAAAAAAATCAAAAAAACACAAAAAATCTTCTCATAATTAACCCTCCCATAAAATAGCAATATGACAAAAGGGCAGATTTTATCGTCCTATTAACAAAAAGACAATAAAACCCACCCTAATCTTTTCTACTTTAAATATTATATATTAAGTATTTGACTTATCAGCTATAGCTGAAAGCATATATTGTATTTTCATATAACAACACCATTTTTATTTAACAATGTTATCACCATTAGAGAAGAATTATTCTTCATCAAGTTCTGCTCCGCCTGTTGCAAGATACATAAGTTCATCATAGACAGATAAATCTACAGCTACATTATGAGCAAATTCATTAGTAGAATCTTCATCATCAGCTTTTATTTCAACATTATTAGCATAATCTTTTACAATTTTACCTGCTGCCAAAATAATTTCCATTCTCTTTTTGCATTTTTCAGGAACATCTATTGATTTATATTCTTCTTCACGCTTATTAATCATTTCATTACCTCTGGAAAGATTATATTTTATGTTGGATACGCCTTCCTTTGAAATTTTGCCATCATCAGTCCACTTAATATCCTTATAATCATCACCATCAAGAGGATATTTTTTATTAATTTCAAGTATCTTCTTACCAAATTCCTGCACTTCGGCATTATCTGTTCTAACCATATCATAATCAAGGTAGTCATAAAGGAAACTATCGAGATTAGTGCTGACTCTATTTGCCTCAGTTTCATATTGTGAAAAAGCATAATCAAGCTTTTCAGTTAGTTTTTCTTCTTCCTGATTAAATCTATCCTCTGCAATCTTTTTAGTATATAAATTCTGCATAAGCTTTGTATACTGAATATCCAAATCTAAATAATTAATAGCAGTTGATTTTAAATCCATAATAGCTTCTGAAACTTTACAATTTTTTAAATAACCTAAAACCTTATTCTGTTCCTGAAGCCACATATCAAAAAATGAACCTGCATTTCTTCCTGTACTTGTAGTGGTATCATCGAAATTTAAGTAAATGCTATAAAAATCATTTAGATAATCATTTTGATTAATATAATTTTCAATAGATGACATATAATAATAATTATTTATAAAATCAGAAGTTTCTTTACTTATATCTTCTAAATCTATAGATGAAAATTCATTATCTATATGTTTTTCAAAATCAAATTCTTTTTTCTCCTCACCTAAAAATAATCCAAGCTTATAATCAGAGGCAAGAACTGAAACTATATCATATAAATTTGCACTGGCAAAAACATTTTGTTCATAAGGATTTAATGTGCTGCTTCCATAATTTTTGTAAGTTTCAAGAGCAGACACTAAATCTTTCAAAGTATCATTTGAGCGTTTAATAAGTTCTAATCTCTCCTTGCAATTTTCAGGAGGTGTAATCTTATTAAATTCTTCTTCTCTGCCTTTAATTGCATCATTAATTTTTTCAATATTAGAATCTATATTTTCTGCAATAATAACTACATCATCATTATCATCAAAAACTTCTTCAAAAGGTAAAGGATATTTTTCAGCTATTGCACCAATTTCAGCTACAAAAGCTTCAATATTCTTTTTATTTTCTTCAGTATCCTTATCTGTATCAAAATATTTTGACACAATTCTCTGTGCCTGATTATCAAGCTTACTTAATTCTGAGGTAAGTAAAGAAAAATAATTTTCTGATGATTCACCAAGGGCTTCAAAATCCTTCTCAAAAGATTCATCATCAGGATAAACATTATTAAAATAATTATTATAAATTTGAATATAGGATTTATCATATTTAAAATATTCAACAACATAACTTTTAGCTGTTTTATATTCTTCAGGAACTTTTAAACTTTCAGTATTTGCAATAACCTTATCTATGTAAGCCATTGTTGCCTTGGTTCTTTCAGCACCTTTTGAAAAGGCTAATCTTCCATTATCCAGTTCCTCTAAAATATCGTCCATATCATTAATATAAGCCATACCTCCATAAACAAAGAAAGCTGAAATTGTTGTATCTGCCTTAATATTTTCATAAAACTTATCCATTTCTGCCTTAGCTTCGCTCTCTACAGCAGTATTTTTATTAGTTTCTGCTTCTTTAGTAGTTAATGACACTACCTTTGTTTCATTATCCCAGCCTACAGTTAAGCCAGATGCCTCTCCTATTGCTCTTAAAGGAAGCATCATAGAGCCATTAATAATCTGTGCAGGTGTATCAAGACTAATTTCCTTGCCATCTACACTAAAACTATCAGCATTGGCTGTAACTGTAACAGTTTGAGTATCACTTTTTAAAACAGCAGTTTTTGTATCAGCCTGCCATTCTATATCATAACCAATGCTTTCAAAAATACTTCTTAATGGAATAAGAGTTCTGCCATCAACAATAGTTGGCTCTTGATTATTAAAAACTACATCTTCTCCATTAAGCTTTACAGATACTAAACTATCTGCAAAAACATTTGTAATCATCATCATAAGAGATAATGATATTGCCGCAAATCTTTTCATTTTTTCTCCTCCCAAATCTTTTTTAGCCAATTTGCAAAATAATCATCGACTATTTCTACCCCACTATGATTAAGATGTGCATCATCTCTGAAATTGTCATTGGTCAAAAGTTCTTCTTCCTTATTAACCAAATTAAAATCCAAATATTTTACACTATTGCTATCTGCAAGTTTTTGAACGAAGTTATGAATAACATCATAATTTTTAATATAATCCATAGATACATTTGCAATAGGTGCTGTAACAAAAATAAGCTCTATATCATTTTCCCTGCAAATTTCTGCAATTTTATTTATATAGCTAACCTGTTCTTTTGCCGGTTTAAAATTAAGCCCATCGAGATTTTTAAACTGATTAGTTTTATCAAATTCATCTTCAAGCATATTGTAGTTACAATAAGTATAACCTAAAGAGCGATATTTTTCAACACCTTTTTGTTTTTCTTTTTCAGGAATATATAAATTGAAATTATTTTCAAGTTTTTCTTTAAGTTTTGCATTTCTGTATGCAAAATAATCAGATTGATATCTAAAAATATTTATCCTATATTTTACTTTTTCACTAAGAGGAAATACATTTTTAATATAATCATTTTCTAAATCTTTATTTCTCATAACTTGAAACAAATATCCTGCCTGAGTAAGTTCAAACTCATCATCAAGCATATCCCAGTAAACCTCTAAAATTACAGTTTTAGGTTTTTGATAATTTAAAACCTCTTTTAAAGTGTAGTAAGTGGAGTCATAATGCTGCAAAGGCATACCAAGCTGGTAGCCTTTAGTACCAAGTATTTTATCCACTATTTCAGGGTCAAAAGTACAATAAGAGTGAGATGAACCTAAATAAACCATATCTATAGTATTCTTTTCCAGAGAATAAAATTCATTCCACCTACTAACATTATAATTATTAATTTTATTTTCTGTTGTTGCAATAGAATAAATTTCACCAAGTTTATACACTCCAGGTATTACTAAAATTATGAAAATTATAACTTTGATAATAAATAAAATTGTCTTTTTAAAATTGGAAGTATATGAATTCTCCTCCACCTGAGAACACTCCTATTCCTAAAATAATAATTACCAAAACATAATAATATGAAAACCTTAAAATAAAAGGTGTTTTCTCTAAAAGAGAGTGTATATCATATTTAAAGCTTATCATATCTGTAATATACAAAATTCCAATAGATATTAATACAAGTAAAATTTCAAATATACTAAGTCCCATATTGTTAAATGTTTCGTATAAATACTGCATATTTGTAATTTGACCTATATCAGAAAATAAATTTGAAATTATATATCCGCAATCTGATATGTTATTGGCTCTAAAAAATATCCAAGCAAAAGCTACAAGTACAAATGTAATTATAACTTTAAAAGGAACTAAAATTTTAAAATCAGATTTTGGCAATATTTTATTTTTAATATCTCCTATTACCTGATAAACACCATGTAAGCCACCCCATAATACAAATGTCCAGTTAGCACCATGCCAAAGGCCACTTGTTAAAAAGGTAATCATTAAATTTCTATATTTTTTTAAATTTGAACAACGGCTGCCGCCTAAAGGTATATAAACATAATCCCTAAACCAACTTGACAAAGATATATGCCACCTTCTCCAAAAATCTTTAATACTTAGTGCAAAATATGGTCTGTCAAAATTTTTCATAAGGTCTATACCTAAAATTTTAGCACAGCCTCTTGCTATATCTGTATATCCGCTAAAATCACAATATATTTGAAAAGTAAAGAAAATAGTTGCAAATATAAATGCAATTCCCTTATACCCAGTCGGATTATTGTAAACTGTATCTACAAGTACGGCAGCTCTGTCGGCTATAACAATTTTCTTAAAATAACCCATTATCATTAATTTTGTGCCTTTAGAAAAATTATCTACATTAAAATATTTTCTTGTAAATAACTGATTTAAAAGCCTGTCTGCCCTTTCAATAGGTCCTGCCACAAGCTGAGGGAAAAATGTTATAAATAAAGTAAGTTTAAATATATTTTTTTCCGGCTTATAAGCCTTTTTGTAAACATCAATAGTATAGCTTACAGCCTGAAAAGTGTAAAATGATATGCCCATTGGCAAAACTATACTAAAATCTTTTATCGGATATACCCATCCCATATAATCATATATAAATTTAAAGGTATCACTTACAAATACCATATATTTAAAAATAAATAAAAGTCCGAAATTAATTACTAAATCAATTATAAGATAAATTTTACCTTTATCCCTGTTTTTATCAATTAATAAAGCAGAAAAATAATTTAAAAAAGAAGTAAATAAAATAAGCACTATAAGCTCTGCTCTCCAGCACATATAAAATATAATACTGGCAATTAAAAGCATTATCCATCTGAACTTATGAGGAAAAGTATAGTGCAAAAAAACTACTGCAATAAAAAACATTATAAAAGTCAATGAATTAAAAAGCATTTAATCACCTCTTGTTAAATTATACCCTATTTTTTATTTTATTTCAACAAAACTCTTGATAATGTAATAAATATGTTTTAAAATATAAATCGACAAAATAAATTATGAGGAGAAATTATATGAAAAACAATTTTATAATGATTTTAATTGTTATATCAGGCTTAATTAT
>JBJFFW010000271.1:0-2538 GCA_051892075.1 Lachnospirales bacterium | reverse complement strand
GTATTTATGCAATTTGTGCTTTATCTATGAATATGGTAAATGGTTTTACAGGCTTATTCTCTTTAGGTCAGCCGGGATTTATGGCTATTGGTGCTTATGTTACAGCTTTTTTAACTGTATCAGCTTCAGATAAAATTTCTATTTATAAGATTGTGCCAATTTCAGATTTTATGGCTAATCTTAGCGCACCATTTTTTGTTGCTTTAATTTTAGGTGGTATTATAGCTGCTGTATTTGCATTTTTCATTGGTTTCCCTGTTTTAAGATTAAAGGGCGACTATCTTGCAATAGCAACTCTTGGTTTTTCTGAAATTATCAGAATTTTTATTACTAATGCTCAAGGCATTACAAACGGACCTACAGGTATTAACAGAATACCTAATACATATATGAATATGTATGTTGTAACAGGAATTTTAGTTCTTATTGTTATATTCATACTTGCTATGATGAAAACAAGCTACGGCAGAGCCTTACTTGCCATAAGAGAAGATGAAGTGGCAGCTCAAGCTATGGGTATAAATTTATTTAGACATAAGATGCTTGCCTTTGTAATAAGTGGTTTTATTGCAGGTATCGGTGGTGGACTTCTTGCCTCATTAGTAGGGGCTATAGGTCCTGACCAGTTTAAGTTTACAGTTGCATACGATATTTTACTTATGGTTATTTTAGGTGGTCAAGGTTCAGTTTCAGGCTGTGTAGTTGGTGCATTTATTGTAAGAATTGCCCTTGAAAAATTGAGATTTCTTGATGAACCTATTGACTTTGGTTTCTTCCAGTATGAGGGTATCGGCGGTATGAGAATGGTTATATTCTCTGCTCTTTTAATGGTTGTTATTATACTTTGGCGACAGGGTATTTTCGGCAACAAGGAATTTAGCTGGGACAGAATTTTCAATTTCTTTGCTAAGTTTAAAAAAGCTCCTAAAAAGGAGGCGAAGGAATAATGTCATTATTAAAGACTAAAGATGTTACTATAAAATTTGGCGGTCTTGTGGCTGTAAATACTTTAAATATTAATGTTGAAGAAGGGGAAATTGTAGCTATTATAGGACCTAACGGTGCAGGTAAAACTACAGCCTTTAACTTAATTACAGGTGTTTATGCTCCAACAGAGGGAGAAATTTTATTTAATGATAAAATTATAAATGGTAAAAGACCTGATGAAATTGCAAAGCTCGGTATTGCCAGAACCTTCCAGAATATCAGACTTTTTAAGGACTTAACCGTACTTGAAAATGTACTTATTGCAACTCATCTTAATGTAAAGAGCGGACTTTTTTCTTCTGTTTTAAAGCTTCCTAAGGCAAGAAAAGAAGAAAAAGAAATGATTAGATTTGCCGAAAACTTACTTGAAGAAACAGGACTTTTACAGTTTAAAGACGAAATAGCATCTAATCTTCCTTATGGTTTACAGCGTAGACTTGAAATTGCAAGAGCTTTAGCTACTAAGCCAAAACTTTTGCTTTTAGATGAGCCTGCTGCCGGTATGAATCCAAAAGAAAGTGATGATTTAACTGATTTTATTAGAGAAATCAGAGATAAATTTAAGCTTACAGTATTGTTAATTGAACATCATATGCAGCTTGTTATGGGTATTTCTGACAGAATTTATGTACTTGAATACGGTACTACCATTGCCAGTGGTGTGCCAAGTGAAATTCAGGCTAACCCTGCTGTTATCAAGGCTTATCTTGGAGAGGGGGACGAATAAAAATGTTAGAAGTTAAGGATTTAAAGGTAAAATATGGTGGTATAACTGCCCTTGACGGAATTTCAATGGAGGTTCCTGACGGCAAGATTATAACCTTAGTAGGTGCTAACGGTGCAGGTAAAAGTACAACACTTCGTTCCATAACAAAGCTTGTTACTCCTGTAAGCGGCTCTATTACTTATGAGGGTAAAGAGCTTACTAATATGAATACTCAGGATATTGTAAAGCTTGGTATTACTCTCGTACCAGAGGGCAGACATGTTTTTGCAGATATGACTGTTGATGAAAATTTAATGATTGGTGCTTATCTTAGAAAGGATAAGGAAAACTTTAAAAAGGATATTGATTTTATTCACGAGATTTTCCCAAGACTTAAAGAAAGAGCAAAACAGCTTAGTGGTACTTTATCAGGCGGCGAACAGCAGATGTTGGCTGTTGCAAGAGCTTTAATGAGTAATCCTAAGGTTATGATGATGGACGAACCATCTCTTGGTCTTGCGCCTTTAGTTGTTAAGGATATTTTCAGAATTATAAAACAGGTTAATGAAGAAAAGAAAGTTACAATTTTACTTATTGAACAAAATGCTAATGCAGCTTTAAAAATTGCTGATTATGGCTATGTTATGGAAACAGGTAAAATTGGACTTGAGGGTACAGGTCAGGAACTTTTGTCAAATGAAAGAGTTAAAGAGCTTTATCTTGGCAAAAGTAAATAAATTATAAAAAATTAAGCCATTTATAAGGTTAATTCCTTATATTTGGCTTTTTTAATGAGGTTTTAATATGAAAAAAAGTTATATTTATGCAGTAATTACTGTTTTAAT
>JBJFFW010000270.1:0-2542 GCA_051892075.1 Lachnospirales bacterium | reverse complement strand
CTTTCTGAAAATGTAAATATTTTTTACGGAGATAATGCCCAAGGCAAAACTAATATTTTAGAATCAATGTTTATGTGTGCCACAGGCAGAAGCCAGAGAACTCATATTGATAAAGAGCTTATTCAGTTTAATAAAGAGTCGGCACATATTAGAATGTGTGTAAATAAAGATGGCTATAATGATAGAATTGATATTCATATTAAACAAAAAGAAAAAAAAGGAATTGCCGTAAATAATATTGTTATAAAAAAATTAGGTGAACTTTTTGGAACTGTAAATATTGTGCTTTTTTCTCCTGAGGACCTTTTTTTGGTTAAAGAAGGCCCAAGTTTCAGAAGAAGATATATGGATATGGAACTTTGTCAAATGTCAAAGATTTATTATTCAAATTTGCAAAGATATTATAAGGTTTTAAAAGAAAGAAATAACTTTCTTAAAAAAATTAATGAAAATAAAAATCTTAAAGATAATTTGGATATTTGGGATATACAGCTTTTAGAGTATGGCAAAAAAATTGTTGAGTCAAGAAGTAATTTTATAAGTCTTTTAAATGATGAAGGAAGTATAATTCATAATAAAATTACAGATAATAAAGAAAAATTTGTTATTGAATATAAGCCTTCGGCAAATATTGATGAATATGAAAAAAAATTGGCAAATTCAAGGGAAAAAGATATTTATTATGGTACTACAAGTTATGGTATTCATAAAGACGATATGATTTTTTTAATAAATGGAGTTAATGCCAGAGATTATGGCTCTCAAGGTCAGCAAAGAACTGTGTGTCTTACTTTAAAACTTTCTGAAATTGAGCTTATTAAAAAGAAAACTGGAAATACACCTGTGCTTTTACTTGATGATGTATTAAGTGAACTTGATAAAAATAGACAGGATTTTATTATAAACAGTATTAATAATATACAGACTATTATTACTTCTACAGGAAATGAACAGATACTTTCTAATTTAGGTGAAAGGTCTAAGATTTTCTTTATTAAAAATGGAGAGATTGTGTAAATATGAATTTTTTTGATAATTATATTTTTACTGGAAAATTTTTAGCAAGTATTATAGTAGTTTTTTTTAGTGTATTAATTTGGTATATTTTAAGATATTTTTATAAGTCTTTTGCTAAAAAAAATGAAGATAATAAAAGTGCTAACTTTAAATTTTTACTTAATATTATAAAATATATTTTAATGATTATTGATGTTGTTTGTATATTGCAGATTTATGGTGTTAATGTGGCATCACTTGTTGCAGGTCTTGGAATTTTAGGTATTATTGTAGGCTTTGCCCTTCAAGATGCACTTAAAGATTTTATGATGGGAATTAGTATTGTATGGGATAAATTTTATAAAGTAGGAGACTTTGTAAAATATAAAAATATTGAGGGAAAAATAGTTGATTTTAATATAAAAATTACTAAAATATATGATATTAATACTAATAATATATTTACATTATGTAATAGAAATATTAGTGAAATAGAAAAATTGTCTGATTGGCTTTTTTTGAGCATACCTTGTGGCTATGATGTTAAATTAAGTGAAGTTAAAAAAGTATTTAATGAAATTTGTAATAGGGCAAATGAAATTGAAGATATTAAAAGCTGTGATTTTTTAGGTACTGACAATTTTGGTGATAGTGCAATTTTTTATAAAATTAAAATTACTGCCGAGCCTGATAAAAAAATGATTGTTAGAAGAAAGGTTCTTGAAGTTGTGCAGGTTGTTTATGAAAAATATGGTATTGAAATTCCTTATAGTCAGATTGTAGTACACAATAATAAGTAATGGGTAATAAATATGAATTATGAAAGACTTTTAGAAAAAAAGAAAAAATTTGACTCTTTAAAAAATATTATTAATTCAATTACACTTGAATCTTTTATGAAAGAATTTGAAATCAGATTTACTCATGACTCAACAGCTATTGAGGGTAATACTCTTACACTTCTTGAAACAAAATTAATTTTGGAAGATAAAATATCTGTTGGAGGTAAAGATTTAAGGGAAATTTATGAAATTATAAATCATGAAAATGCTTATAATTATGTTAAGTTGTGTTTAAAAAATAATAGAAATTTGACAGAAAGTATTATTTTAGAACTTCATAGAATTTTAACAGATAGAATTATTCAAGGTGGAATTTATAGAGATGTAAAAGTTTTTATAAGTGGTGCAGAGCATAGACCACCTGATGTAGCTAATATGAAAATACAGCTTTTGGATTTTTATTATAATCTTAATTCTAAGGAAAATATTAATCCTATAGAACTTGCAGCATGGACTCATGGTGAATTTGTAAAAATACACCCTTTTATTGATGGTAATGGAAGAACATCAAGATTAATTATGAATTATCAGCTTATGTCAAAAGGTTTTTTGCCTATTTCCATAAAAAAAGAAAATAGATTTGAATATTATAAAACTCTTGAAGAATATGCTGTTAATAATAATTTAGAGCCTTTTATTAATTTAATTCCATCTGATCGGCCGTGAAGCCGCCGTAGTTGTTGCGCACGTCGATGACGAGTCCG
>JBJFFW010000269.1:0-2600 GCA_051892075.1 Lachnospirales bacterium | reverse complement strand
TTTTTTATAATTGAATTAGTTTTTTTAATAAAGGAGGCACAATGTTGGATAAAGTAACAATATTTGACTCTACATTAAGGGATGGAGCACAAGCTGAGGGTGTATCCTTTAGTGTAGAGGACAAAATTAAAATTGTTAAGGCTCTTGATAAACTGGGTGTTGGCATTATAGAAGCCGGAAATCCCGGTTCAAATCCAAAGGATTTGGAGTTTTTTGAGAGAATTAAGGATATAGAGCTTAAAAATACAGAAATTGCTGCCTTTGGAAGTACAAGAAGACGCGGTATTTCACCCTCAGAGGATGGAAATGTCAGAGCTTTACTTGGAGCAGGCACTAAATTCGTGGCAATTTTTGGTAAGAGTTGGGATTTTCATGTAACAGATATTATAGGTGCAACTTTGCAGGAAAATATCGAAATGATTTATGATACTGTTGCATATTTAAAGGAAATGGGTAAAGTTGTTATTTTTGATGCAGAGCATTTTTATGACGGCTATAAAAACAACAAAGAATATGCCCTTAAAACTCTTGATGCGGCTTCTCAGGCAGGGGCAGACTGTCTTTGTCTTTGTGATACAAACGGCGGTACATTTCCTGATGAAATTTATTCTATTACAAAAGATGTCATTGACAAATTTGAATGTGTAGTTGGTGTGCATCCTCATAATGATTGCGGTATGGCTGTTGCCAATGCAATTATGGCTGTAAGAGCAGGTGCAAGACATGTTCAAGGCACATTTACAGGCTTTGGAGAAAGATGTGGAAATGCAAATTTATCATCTATTATTCCTAATTTACAGGTTAAGCTTGGATATAGCTGTATTCCACAGGAAAATATGGTTAATCTTACTCATACGGCAAGAGAAGTCAGTGAAATTGCAAATTTAAAGCTTTCAGACAGAGAGCCTTTTGTTGGTAAAACTGCCTTTGCTCATAAAGGCGGTATGCACATTGACGGTGTTAATAAAAACAGCAAAAGTTTTGAACATATTGACCCGTCTGTTGTAGGTAATGAAAGAAAATTTCTTACAAGTGAGGTTGCAGGAAGAACTACTATACTTTCTAAAATTCAGAAAATTTCTCCAACAGTTGAGAAAAATTCAGAGGAAACCTCTCTTATTATAAATAAGCTTAAAGAAAAGGAATATGAGGGTTATCAGTTTGAAGGTGCTGACGGTGCTTTTGAACTTTTAATTAGAAAAACTCTCGGTAAATACAAACCTTTCTTTGAACTTGAAAATTTCAAAATCATAGGTGAACATGGCAATACTGCAACAGCTATGATTAAAATTAAAGTTGATGAAAAAACTGAGATTACAGCGGCAGAGGGCGACGGTCCTGTAAATGCTTTGGATAAGGCTTTAAGAAAAGCTCTTGAAGTATTTTATCCAAGTCTTAAAGATGTTCATCTTACTGATTATAAGGTTAGAGTTTTGGATTCTAATACGGCTACAGCCTCTAAGGTAAGAGTTTTAATAGAATCTTCTGACGGAAAAGACAGTTGGACAACTGTTGGTGTTTCAAAGGATATTATTGAGGCAAGCTGGATAGCTCTTGTGGACTCAATAGAATATAAACTTATTAAAGATATTGAATTAAAATTTAAACAATTTTTATAGGAGGATAAAAACTATGGGTATGACTATGACTCAGAAAATTTTAGCAGCTCATGCAGGTCTTGAGTCTGTTAAAGCAGGTCAGCTTATTGAGGCTAAGCTTGACATTGTACATGGCAACGATGTTACAACTCCTGTTGCTATTAAAGAATTTGAGAAAATAGGTGTTAAAGAAGTATTTGATAAAAATAAGGTATCTATTGTACCTGACCACTTTACACCTAATAAGGATATTAAATCTGCTGAACATTGTAAAATGGTTAGAGAATTTGCTCACGATAAATGTGTAAAGAACTATTTTGAAGTTGGTCAGATGGGTATTGAACATTGTCTTCTTCCTGAAGCAGGTGTTGTTGTACCTGGTGATGTTGTAATTGGTGCTGACTCTCACACTTGTACTTACGGTGCTTTAGGTGCTTTTTCAACAGGTGTTGGCTCTACTGATATGGCTGTTGGTATGGCTAGAGGTGTAGCTTGGTTTAAAGTTCCAAGTGCTTTAAAGTTTGTTTTAAAGAATAAGCCTGCTAAGTGGATTAGTGGTAAGGATATTATTTTACATATTATCGGTATGATTGGTGTAGACGGTGCATTATATAAGTCTATGGAATTTGTAGGTGACGGTTTAGAATATCTTTCAATGGACGATAGATTTACTATTGCTAATATGGCTATTGAAGCAGGTGGAAAAAATGGTATTTTCCCTGTTGATGAAAAGACTATTGAATATGTTAAGGAACACTATAATAAAGAACTTAACAAGGAATATACTGTATTTGAAGCTGATGAAGATGCTGAATATGATGAAGTTTATGAAATTGACCTTTCAACTTTAAGACCTACAGTTTCTTTCCCTCATCTTCCTTCAAATACAAGAACTGTAGATGATGAAGAATGTAAGAATCTTGAAATTGACCAGGTTGTTATTGGTTCTTGTACTAATGGTCGTATGGACGATTTAAGAATTGCTGCTAAAATTCTTGAGGG
>JBJFFW010000268.1:0-2603 GCA_051892075.1 Lachnospirales bacterium | reverse complement strand
GAAAGAACAATTCAGATGCTCAATTTATATGCAGATTTCTGTGAGGAAGTTCTTGCTATTCCTATGATTAATGGTAAAAAGACTGATAAAGAAAAATTTGCCGGTGCTAAGTCAACTTATACTATTGAAGCACTTATGCACGATGGCAAGGCTTTACAGTCAGGTACAAGCCACAACTTTGGTGATGGCTTTGCTAAGGCTTTTGGTATTCAGTATACTGATAAAGATAATAAATTACAGTATTGCCACCAGACTTCTTGGGGTATGACTACAAGACTTATTGGTGCTGTAATTATGGTTCATGGTGATGACAGTGGTCTTGTCCTTCCTCCTGCAATAGCTCCAACTCAGGTTATGATTATTCCTATTGCACAGAAAAAAGAAGGCGTACTTGAAAAAGCAAGAGAAATTAAGGCAGCTATTTCATCTGTTGCCAGAGTAGGTCTTGATGACAGCAATAAATCCCCTGGCTGGAAGTTTAGCGAGTATGAAATGAGAGGTATTCCTGTAAGAGTTGAAATAGGTCCTAAGGATATTGAAAATAATCAAGGAATTTTAGCTAGACGAGATACAGGTGAAAAGATTACTGTTTCACTTGATAATATTGCAGAAGAAGTTGATAAGCTTTTAAAGACTATTCAGTCTGATATGCTTAAAAGAGCAACAGCTCACAGAGATAAGCATACTTATACTGCTAAAAATATGGATGAATTTAGAGAAATTTGCGCTACTAAGCCTGGTTTTATTAAGGCTATGTGGTGTGGTGATGAAGCTTGCGAACTTAAAATTAAGGAAGAAACTACTGCTACTTCAAGATGTATGCCTTTTACTCAGGAGCATATTTCAGACACCTGTGTATGCTGTGGTAAGCCTGCTAAAACTATGGTTTACTGGGGCAAGGCATATTAATTCGGAGGGATTTTAAATGGATAAAATAGCTGTTTTAATACCTTGTTATAATGAGGCTAAGACTATTAAAAAAGTTGTTGAAGATTTTAAAAGAATTGTTCCTGATGCAACTATATATGTTTATGATAACAATTCAACTGACGGCACAGATGAAATTGCAAGAAAAGCAGGAGCTATAGTCAGATATGAACATAAACAGGGCAAGGGAAATGTTATAAGAAGAATGTTCAGAGAAATAGATGCCCATTGTTATATTATGACTGATGGTGATGATACCTACCCTGTAGAGCCTGTTCCTGAAATGGTTGACCTTGTTATTAATAAAAAGGTTGATATGGTAGTTGGTGACAGATTATCTTCTACTTATTTTACTGAAAATAAGAGATTATTTCATAATTTTGGAAATTCTCTCGTAAGAAAAGCTATTAATATGCTTTTTAAAAGTGATATTAAGGATATTATGACAGGTTTAAGAGCTTTCAGCTATAGTTTTGTTAAGACATTTCCTGTGTTGTCAAAGGGCTTTGAAATAGAAACTGAAATGAGTATTCATGCTATTGATAAAAATATGTATGTTGAAAATGTAGTTATAGATTACAGGGATAGAATTGAAGGAAGCGAGTCAAAGCTTAATACATATTCTGACGGAATTAAGGTTTTAAGAACTATTTTAAGGCTTTATAAAGACTATAGACCTATGAAATTCTTTGGTTTTATTTCATTTTTATTAGTGATTTTAGCTGCAATTTTCTTTATACCGGTTTTAATTACTTATTTTAACACAGGAGAAGTTCCTCATTTTCCAACACTTATTGTGTGTGGCTTTGTTGTAATAAGTGCTATACAGTGTTTTTTTGCAGGTCTTATGCTCTCTACTATAATAGCTAATGAAAAACAGGATTTTGAATTTAAACTTCAGTTAACAAGGGATAAGGAAAGAGAAAAAGAATAATTTTTATAAAAGCTGTGGTATTTTACTACAGCTTTTTATTTATAAGTTGACATAAAGTATAATTTATTTTAAACTATAAATAAAGATATATTTTATGGGGTGATTTAATGAAGGATAAATATAAAGATATTGACGAAATAAGACTTCTTAAAAGGTCAAAACTGTATATAGATGCCATGTCACAAGGTATTAACCCTTTAACGGGAGAATATGTAGAAGATACCATTTTACAGGAAAATAAGCTACAAGTCTGCCTTGAATATGTTTCCTATGTTTTAGAACAGGTTATTGAAAATGGTGGTATAAAAAATAACTCCAAGAAAGAGTCAAAAGAATTTATATTAAATGAAGAAGATATTAAAAGAATAAATTATTCTGATGAATTTATAGGAATAAATACTGTTGCAGAAAAAATAAATGAAATAATTGACTTGGAAAAGTCCAAAAAAATATCAGGTACATATCTTTCTAATATGCTAGTTGAGCTTGGTTATTTATATCAGCCTGAAGGTATAAAAGGCAGGAGATTAAATAAAAATGCACCCGAAATAGGTGCAAAAGAAATAGATAGAGATAGACCAAACGGCACAAAATATATACAAGTTGTATATAGCAAAAATGCTCAAAAATTTATTGTTCAAAAATTATATGAATTTAACAACAATATCAAAAATAAATTATGATATATCGGGGACTTTGTCCCCGAACCCCTACCAGCTTTTTATACGCTTAACAAAACTTT
>JBJFFW010000267.1:0-2608 GCA_051892075.1 Lachnospirales bacterium | reverse complement strand
GGTTAATCCGCTTTTAAAGTTTTTGTCAACCTTTTTTCAAAAAGGTTGTGGGGGTTTGGGGGTAACCCCCAAGACAAATCAAAAATTGAAATTATATTGTCAATCATATTCAACATTTAAAAGCATAAGTCCACGGGGGGACATAGTCTTTCCTGCAAGGCTTCTGTCTTTTGACAAAATTATTTTATCAATATCCTTTGCCTTTATTTTTCCCATACCTACATAAATTAAAGTACCTGTAAGTATTCTAACCATATTATGTAAAAATCCGTTTCCCCTATAAATAAAAGAAATTTCCGTTCCCTTAATTTCAATATCTATTGAATATATTGTTCTTACTGTGGATTTTTTTGTTTTCTTAACAGAGGAAAAAGCCTTAAAATCTTTTTCTCCTTTAATGTGTTTAATTGCTTTTTCTATTTCTTTAAAATCAAGTATACAAGGACAGTGTTCAATATATCTTCTGGAAAACACATCAGGCTTTTTGCTTATATCTATAGTATATTTGTAGGTTTTTGCCTTAGCATTAAGTCTTGAGTGAAATCTCTCATTAACCTGTTCCAAAGACAGAACTTTAATATCAGAGGGCAGTCTGTAGTTAATTGCCTCCATAAGGGTCTTAGTTTTAAATTCTTTAGTTGATTTAAAATTTGCACATTGAGCCTTGGCGTGAACACCTGCATCAGTTCTGCCAGAGCCGTTAACCTCAACTTCTTCTCCAACAATTAAGCCAATTTCTCTTTCTAAAAGGTCCTGAATAGTATTTGGAGCATTTTTATTTTTCTGCCAACCGTTATATCTTGTTCCTTCATATTCTAAAATCATTTTATAATTAAACATTTTTATCACCTGTTAATCTAAAATTAATAAAATATTCCAAATTATGTTATTTACTTCATAAAACTTATGTGATATTATTTTAATATCAAAATTGGGGGCGTAATATGAAAATCAAACAATACAAAGAGAGAATATTTGTAATACTTGGTTTTATTTGTCTTTTTCTTGGCTTTATAGGTGCATTGTTACCTGTAGTGCCAACAGTACCTTTTTTGTTTATTGCTTATTTTTGCTTTAAAAAAGGCTCAAAAAGATTTAAAAACTGGTATGAAAATTCAAAATATCATAAACATTATATTAAATCCGTAAATAGATTTAAGGCTATGTCTTTATCAAAAAAGATACTTTATATTTTTGCAATGATAGTTTTCTTTAGCTGTCTTTTTTATTTTTGGTATTATCTTTATATAAATTACAGTGATTTAGCAGCATATTATGCAAGAAAATTATTAGATTTTATACGATGTAAGTTGTAAGTACACCTATGTTTTCAATTTCACACTCTACAACATCGCCTTTTTTTAACCATTTAGGTGGTTTAAATCCCATGCCTACTCCTGCAGGAGTACCCATTGATATAATAGTGCCTGCTTTTAAGGTCATACCCTGTGAAAGCTCACTTATAACATGAGGTATATCATAAATTAAAAGGGAAGTATTGCTGTCTTGTCTAAGCTCTCCATTTACATAGGAGCGAATGTTAAGACAAGGTGGTCTTGAAAATTCGTCCTCTGTTACAATATATGGTCCAAGAGGAGTAAATCCGTCAAGGCTTTTACCAAAATACCATTGATTGTGGTTTGTCTGCAGGTTTCTTGCACTTATGTCATTTAAAATAGTATATCCGAATACATAATCAAAAGCCTTATCTCTTGTAACATTTTTAGCATCTCTTTTTATAATAACAGCTAACTCACATTCATAATCCAAACTATCCACAAGACCTTTATAAACAGGAGTTTCCCCACCGTCACCTACACATTCATTAACTCTTTTTGAAAAATAAACTGCATAAGGAGATTTACCCCCAAAATTTTCTTTTTTAAATCTTGCTGATTCAACTGCGTGAGCCATATAATTAACACCCAAACAAATTATATCCTGTTTTGGCACAGGAATAGGTGCTATAATTTTTATTTCCTGCAAAGCTATAGGATTTCCAGCCATAGCAATAATATCCTCAACATCAAGGTCTGCTTCAATAAGGTGATTCATAGAGTTAAAGGGCAAAGGATAAGCATAGCTTTTTGTAATAGCTCCAACCCTAATTTTGCCCAAATGATTAAAAGAAATAAGTTTCATAGACAGACCTCCAATCTATAGATTTCAGCACTTTAATTAGTTTAAGTATATCAATTTTTTATATATTTGTAAATATCAATTAGATTAAAATTTAGGCTATTTTTCATTAATAAACAAAATTTAAGTTGACAAAATTTGCTTTATGTTATACCATTAAAGTATAAAAGATTGAGAGGAGATTTAAAATGAAAATTGCTTTAATTAATGAAAATAGTCAGGCTGCTAAGAATGAACTTATCTTAAACACTTTAAAGAAAGTTGTAGAGCCTAAGGGACACGAAGTTTTTAATTATGGTATGTATAGTGCTGAGGATGAAGCTCAGCTTACTTATGTACAGTGTGGTATTTTATCAGCTATTTTACTTAATTCAGGTGCGGCGGATTTTGTAATTACTGGCTGCGGTACAGGCGAGGGTGCTATGCTTGCTTGTAATTCTTTCCCTGGTGTATTATGTGGACATATTGT
>JBJFFW010000266.1:0-11793 GCA_051892075.1 Lachnospirales bacterium | reverse complement strand
ATTTATTTTAATTATAGTGAAAATGGATATTATAAATTAACTCTTGGCAGAGGAAGTAACACTAAGAGTTTAAAATTATATCTTTATAAAAAAGTTGGTACTGATGAAGAAGTGTTACTTGCAAGTGATGAAAGCAGTTTAAAAAATAATATTTATCAAAATTCAGGTGAGGACAACCCTTATTTCTATGTAA
Source organism: Lachnospirales bacterium (assembly GCA_051892075.1). Classification (GTDB taxonomy): domain Bacteria; phylum Bacillota; class Clostridia; order Lachnospirales; family CAG-274; genus HGM11788. The sequence continues at coordinate 11,600 of JBJFFW010000266.1, read as the reverse complement.
ATATTAGTAAAAATAATGGAAATATTAATGTTGAGTTCAGACTTGAAAATGATAATAAAAAACTTGCCTTATTAACTGCAACAGATAATTCAAATCTTACAGGTACAATAGGCTATGAAGCTATTGGTTCATCAAATGTTGTACTTATTGACGGCTACAGTGTTGAATGTTATGACACTAACAGAAATGAAAATATAATAAAGCTCTATTTACTTGGTGATTCAACAGCTAAAAACTATGGTGATGATAACACTATAGGTGGTTGGGGTGAATATCTTGTAAATTATCTTGATAATGGTGTTGAAATTATAAATAAGGCTGAAGGTGGAAGAAGTGCAAGGTCATATCTTAACCAAGGCAGATTAAAGGAAGTTACAGATATTCTTACACCTGATGATTATGTATTTGTGCAGTTTGGTACAAATGACCAAAGAACAGACGACTCTGCTTTTATGGAACACGCAGTAGTTTTAGGTGAGCCAGATGAAAATGGTATTTATCCTACAAATCCTGCTATAAAGAGTAAAACACCACAGTGGATATATGATTTTTACAAAGACAGCGAATATCCTTATGGGGAAACTTTTTATCCTTATGAAAGCGGTACATTTAAGTGGTATATGAAACAGCATATTGATTCAATAAAGGCTACAGGAGCAACACCTGTTTTACTTACTCCAATGTGCAGAATGTTCTTTGATAAAGACGGAAAGATTACTCCTCATTTTGGAGAAAATGACGGCTATATTACAGCAATAAGACAGCTTGCTAATGAAGAAGGCATAATGTGCCTTGATATGTATGAAATTACAAAGAGCCTTTATGAAAGCTATGGAATTTTAACAACTCAGGGACTTCATAATATTAAATCAAATGGTGAAATTGATTTAACTCATTACAATAAATTTGGTGCAAACCTTATTGCAAGTAAAATGGCTGAGGATATTAAGGAAAATACTTCTTTGCCAATTTCTTCTCATGTTATTAATTCAACTGTTACTGTTGAAAAAACTACTGACCTTAAAACAGCTAATTTATTTGTTGTAGGAGGAAGTTTTGCTAAGGGAGATAGTATAAGTGATTATGCAGTAGATAATGGTGGCTTTGGAGATTATTTGCAAAAATATCTTAACAGTAAAATCACCGTAACAAATCTTGGTGTTGCAAATTCTACAGCTAAAACCTATGCTAATACCAATGAATACAAAACTCTTTTAAATAGTGTAAAAGAGGGAGATTATGTAATATTGTCCTTTGGTAATGATGACAGTAAAAAAGTAGGGGATAGTTTTGCTACAGGCTCTTATGAAGATAGAGGCTCTTTTGCTTATTATATGTATAATAATTATATTAAGCCTTTAAAAGAGAAAAATGTAATTATAGTTATGCTTACTCCTTTTTCTGACAGAAATTTTGTAAATGGAGAATATGTTATAAAAGATTATGAGCAAACACAGGCTATTACAAAACTTGTTGTAGATAATGGCACATTTATTGTAAATACTCATAATGTAATGAATGAAATTTATAAAACTATGGGTGAGGAAGGAAGCAAGGTTATTAATGCTGTAAGCAGAGAATATGGCTTATTAAATACATTATCTGAATTTGGTGCTGACCTTGTGGCAAAGAAAATTCTTACAAATCTTAAACAGTCATCAATATCTTTAAAGGATTATGTTCTTGATGATAAGTTATCTGAAAATAATAAGATGACAAGAGCTGATTTTGTAGTAATGGCAATGGACGCAGCAAATATTAAAGGTACTTTAGAGGATAATTTTGATGATGTAACAGCAGGAAAATATTATACTGAAAAATTAGGAATTGCTAAATCCCTTGGTTTAATAACTGCAAAGGATAACAATAATTTTTATCCTGAATTACCTTTAACAGATGATTTTGTAAAGTCACTTACACAGAATATATTTAAGTTTTTAGCTTATAATGGCAAACTTGATGATGTCTATAACCTTTGCAAGGGAGAAATTTCACCTGAAATTGGTATATGGGCAATAGATAGATTATATGAGGAGTTAAACAAATAATATGAAATTTATTTCTTGGAATGTAAATGGACTTAGAGCTTGTGTCGGCAAAAATTTTGAAGAATTTTTTAATGAAATTGATGCTGATATATTCTCAGTTCAAGAAACAAAATTACAGCAGGGGCAAATTGATTTTGCCCCTGAGGGATATTACTGCTACTGGAACTATGCTGATAAAAAAGGTTATTCAGGTGTGGCAGCTTTTAGTAAAATTAAGCCAATATCAGTTCAAAATGGTATCGGCATAGATAAACACGACCATGAGGGCAGAGTTATTACTTTGGAATTTGAGGATTTTTATTATGTAACCTGTTACACTCCAAATTCTCAAAATGAACTTGCAAGACTTGACTATAGAATGGAATGGGAAAATGATTTCAGAGCTTTCCTTATTGACTTAAATTCTAAAAAGCCTGTAATTTTATGTGGTGACTTAAATGTTGCCCATAATGAAATTGACCTTAAAAATCCTAAAACAAATAGAAAAAATGCAGGCTTTACTGATGAAGAAAGAGCTCAAATGACTAATCTTTTAAATAGTGGATTTATAGATACATTTAGATTTTTCTATCCGGATAAAGAGGGAATTTATAGTTGGTGGAGTTATCGCTTTAAGGCAAGAGAGAAGAACGCAGGCTGGCGTATTGACTATTATATAGCAAGTGAAAGCCTTAAAGACAGGCTTGTTTCTGCTAAAATTCATACGGATATATTTGGCTCAGACCATTGTCCTGTAGAGCTTGTAATAAAGTAAGGTGAGTTTTATGTATAAAAAAATAAGCCAAATTGAGGCTAAAAAAATTATGGATGAAAATTCAGATATTTATATAGTTGATGTTAGAGAGGAAGACGAGCTTGTTGAGGGATATATAGAAAATTCTCTCTTAATTCCCCTTGATACAGTTGAAAAAAATGCTGAAAAAATTATTCCCGATAAAAATAAGCCTGTCTTAATCTATTGCAGAAGTGGAAGAAGAAGTGCCATTGCAGGAGAAATTTTGGAGAAACTTGGCTATAAAAATATCTTGGATTTTGGCGGTATTATGGATTGGCCTTTTGAAAAAATAATGTAAGTTGATATAAAAACCACACATTACTTAGTTGATGTGTGGTTTTTATATCATAATAAAAAAGAATATTGTAATTATTAATCTAATGGAATATCATCACAATTTATTAATACAAGCTCAATATTTCTTTCCTTAGCATAATTTATGGTGTTTAAAGTTCCACTTTTAAGCCCAGGTTTATAAACACATATAATTCTGCTTGAAGCATCAACCATCATTTTATTTCTTATCATATAATTAGCCATATTAAAACTTTTTGCCACAGATTTAATTTCCTTGCAATAAGGCTGAAAATAAGCCAAATCTGTTTTATTTACAAAGTTTTCATAAGGAAGATAAAGGCTTAAAGAGATACTTTCATCGTGGTCAATTTTTTCAGTTACAATTTTTGCTGCAATGGTATCAACACCTGTTGCACCACCTGCAATAAAATGCTTATAGCCATCGTTAATAGCTCTGTCAATAGCTATTTCGATGGCTGTTGTAATATTTATAATTTTATCCTTAGGCAGTTTTCTATGCCCTGTAAATGCACATACTTTATCCATAATCAATCTCCAATAATTTCTCTTTTTATTTATTTTATAACATTTTTTGTAATTTGTAAATAAAAAGTTCTTGACAAATACCGATTTATGGTATATAATTATTTTTGTTGTTGCGAATAACTTACTTTCACTTGCCCAGATAGCTCAGTCGGTAGAGCAGAGGACTGAAAATCCTCGTGTCGGCGGTTCAATTCCGTCTCTGGGCACTTTTTTTATGTCCAAAGGAGAATAATAATTACAAGTATTAAAGGATTTATTCCTACAAAGCTTTCGGCTTTTTCTGTTTCCACTTCATTTAATTTACAATTTTTATCTATGTCATATATTCCGTCGTTATGAATTGAGCTATCATTTAATGATAGAGCTGTAATTTCTTTTGGCATTAATTTTTTCATAACATTTATACTATTAACTATGTTTAACATATTATCTAAAACTTCCGAATTTTTCACAAAGGGTCTGCAAGCTTCAAGGAGAGCCTGTTCTTTTGTAGGTGCTTTTCTACATTCATCACTGCAAATTTTTATTTCCTGTTCAATGGGAGAAATATATTTTGTTCTAAAGTGTTTAGATATTATGTTCATAGCTTCATTTATATCTTCTCTAAAATTATCGGGATTTTGAATTAGTCTTGTTATTTCTGAAATTTTATTTTCTGACATATACAGCCTCCATATTAAGCAATTTTTCAATATTTATTAGTCCCCAGCCTTGACGATTAGGTTCTTCGTGTATGCTGTCTGAAGAAAGTTTAAGCATATATTTTATATCGTCGGGAGAAAGGTCTTTGTATTTTTCAATTAAAAGTGCTATTGCACCACTTACAACAGGAGTTGACATTGATGTTCCGCTTAATGCTCTGTATTTTCCTTTATCACATTTACAGGAAATAATATTGCTTCCGGGAGCTAAAACATCAGGCTTAATTATACATTCTCTTGTTGGACCTCTGCTTGAATAATTATTTTTAAGAGTTATATTTTCGCTGTCGTCATTTGAACCAACGGTTATTACCTTTTTACTTGTGCCGGGAGAGGATATTGTATAAGGCATAGGGCCATTGTTGCCTGCGGCAGTTACTACTGTTATTCCTTTATCCCACAATTTTTCAACTGCCATTACAAGAGGGTCCCCTTTTCCGCTTTCTCTTGTGCCAATAGACATATTTAAAATTCTTATGTTGTATTTTTTATGATTGTCATATACCCATTGTATTCCGGCAAGTACATCGCTTCCGTTTCCACTTCCTTCATTATCAAGAGTTTTAAGCATTATAATATTAGCCTTTGGGGCAATTCCCTTGTAATAACCTCCGCCACAGGCTATACCTGCCACATGAGTACCATGACCATTATCATCGTATGCAAAATTTTTATTATTTATGAAATCTTTAAAAAATTTTATTCTGTTTCCAAAATCCTCTATTTTACATATTCCCGTATCTAAAAAACAAATTCCAACTCCCTCTCCCGTATAATCTGTATTACAATGAACAATTTTCCTTACTCTGTTAAGCTGTGTTTTTACAAGCTGATTTGTTATTATTTCATATTCATCATTATATTTTTCGTCTACTACAACACTATCTATAATATCAAGCCTGTATTTTATTTTATCAGGTGGAATTTTAGAACTGTTTTTAATAATAATATCCATAATATCACCCTAAAATTATATTTTATATTATGCTTTGTAAATTAAAATTGCTATTGTAATTTTTACATAAAAGACTTAAAATTAAATATGGAGGTGTTATTGTGAACTTAACAACACTATGCTATATTGAAAAAGATAATAAATATTTAATGCTTTACAGAAACAAAAAGAAAAATGATATTAATGAGGGAAAATGGATAGGAGTAGGTGGCCATTTTGAAAAGGGAGAAAGTCCTGATGACTGTCTTTTAAGAGAAGTTTATGAAGAAACGGGTTTGCACCTTACAAGCTACAAATTAAGAGGAATTATAACTTTTATATATAATAAAGACTTTTGTGAATATATGTTTTTATATACTGCTGATAAATTTAAGGGAGAAATATTGCCTTGTAATGAAGGTGAGCTTAAATGGATAGATAAAGATAAAATAAATGATTTAAGTTTATGGGAGGGAGATAGAATTTTCCTTGATTTATTAAATAAAAATACACCTGTGTTTTCTTTAAAGCTTGAATATGAAAATGATAAATTAATAAATGTTAAAATAAAATAAAAAACACTTGACTTAGAGTTTACTCTAAGTGATACTATATAAATATAAGATTTAAAGGAGGAATATATATGTCTTGTTTTATTGTACCTGCTGTTGAGGCAGTAGTAACAACTGTAGTTAAAAAAAGTTGTGACAAAGTTATATCTGAGGATAAAAATATGTTTGTTGACAAATTATCTTGGCTTAATAATATGCTTTGGGGTGGTTCAGCACTTCTTTTGTTTGAACATATTTGGCATGGAGAGGTAACACCTTGGTTTCCTTTTTTAACTTCCGCTTTGGACCCTGTTGATAAAGCTAATATGATAAAGGAAATGGCTACAGCAGGAGTTTTTATGGCTGTGTTGGTAACAGCTTTGTGGGCTTTAATGGTTGTGGCTGTAAATGTCATTTCAAATTCTAAAGAAAGTATAAAGGGTTAATATTATGACACTTTTAATTACTGTATTTAGTGCTGTTATATCAACGGTTTTGTGGTATGTATCCACAAAGGATTTAAAACTTGGTACTTTATCACTTATGTTTTGGGGTGCATCTATTATGTGGTTTGTAGATGCCGTAGTTGAATATATGGAGCTTGGAGCAGAATATTTTAAACCTGAAATTTATGATATGGTTAATGATAGTTTTCTTGGTTTAAGTGTAGTTGCTTTAGGTCTTGTAATTTGGCTTGTTATTTTATTAATAAAAGACCCAAGTGGTAAAATCAGGGAAACTTTTAAAAATAAATAAGGAGGTTTTTTATGATTTATAATGATTTTAGAAATTTGAAATTATCGTCTTTAGGTCTTGGCACTATGAGATTACCTCAAAATAGCGATAATTATTCTGATATTAACATAGAAGAAACCAAAAAAATGGTTAAGTATGCCTTAGATAACGGTATTAATTATTTTGACACAGCCTTTGGCTATCACGATGGAAATTCTGAAATAGTATGTGGAAAAGTCCTTTCAAAATATCCAAGAGATAGTTATTATTTAGCTACAAAATTTCCGGGATATGATTTATCAAATATGGATAAGGTAGAAGAAATATTTGAAAAACAGCTTGAAAAGTGTAAGGTGGAATATTTTGATTTTTATTTATTTCACAATGTTTATGAGAAAAATATTGACCCTTATCTTGATGAAAAATATCATATTTTGCCATATCTGTTAGAACAAAAGAAAAATGGAAGAATTAAGCATTTAGGTTTTTCAGCTCACGGTTGTTATGATGTTATTAAAAGATTTTTAGATACTTGTGGAGAATATATGGAGTTTTGTCAAATACAGCTTAATTATGTTGACTGGAATTTTCAAGATGCAAAGGCAAAGGTTGAACTTTTAAATTCCTATAATATTCCAATTTGGGTAATGGAGCCTGTAAGAGGTGGAAAGCTCACTACTTTACCTGATGATGCAAAAAATACTCTTAAAAATTTAAGAGAAGATGCTACAATTACAGAATGGGCATTTAGATTTTTACAGTCTGTAAAAGGTGTTACTATGGTTCTATCTGGAATGAGTAATATGGAGCAGTTAAAAGAAAATATTTCTACTTTTTCTACATACAAACCTCTTAATGAAAATGAATTTGACACCTTAGTTTCTATTGCGGATAAAATGGTTAGTGACGGTGTACTTCCTTGCACAGCCTGCAGATATTGCACAAGCCATTGTCCAAAGGCTTTGGATATTCCAAATTTACTTTCACTTTATAATGAACATAAATTTACAGGTGGAGGATTTATTGCTCCTATGGCTGTAGATGCCTTAGATGATGACAAAAAACCAAATAGCTGTATAGGTTGCAGAAGTTGTGAGGCTGTCTGTCCTCAGCAAATTAAAATTTCAGAGGTTTTAAAAGAATTTTCTGAAATGATTGGCTTAAAATAATAAATTTATTTAGAAATCAGCATAGTTTTTTACTGTGCTGATTTTTTATGCAACTAAATTAAAAAAGTAGTTACATATTCCTTATTTTATGGTATAATTATTCTATAATTGGAGGTATATTATGAAAAAAGTATTATTAATTTTAATTTGTGCCTTTTTTCTAGCTTTGTGTGGCTGTAATTCTGATAAAAAAGATACTGCCGAAGAAGTGGCTTATGATTTTATTTCGAGTTTTCAAAATCAGAATTTTGAACGCATGTATACTCTTACAAATGATATGTCACCATATTTATCAAATGTGTATAATCCTGATGAAAAGCTAAATGTTAAGCTGTTTAAGGCTCTTAGTGACAATATGGATTATTATATTACTAAAACGGAAATTAAAGGTGAAAATGCAAATGTTTTTTATCATTTAAGAACTTTGGATTCTGAAAAGCTTATGGCTGGAATTATTGAGGATATAACTAAAAATCCTAATGATGATATTAACGAAGTTTTTGACAGACAGGTTGTGCTTTGTCCAAGAATTGAAAAGGATACTGTTCTTAATATGGATAGAGTTGGTGAAAGCTGGGTTATTGAAAGTAATGTAGGTATTTATGATGACCTTTGTGGTGGATTTTTAACTTTTAGTTATAAAGCAGGCAGTGTAAATTAAATTTAAGAGGTGGATTATGAACAAATTATTGGCTATTGATTTAATTAAGTCTTATTTAAAGGAAGATGTTGGACAGGGAGATTTATCAACAGAGCTTGTATTTGGTGATGATTTAAGAGGAGTTGGGTATTTTCTTGCTAAAGATAATGGAATAGTGTGTGGTACTGACATTATTGACTGGACTTATTCCTGTTTTAGTGATGATTATAAAATTACTCTTTACAAAAAAGACGGGGATTTTGTTAGTAAAGGCGAAAATATTGCAATGGTTGAGGGCAAAGTTTCAACTCTTTTAACCTGTGAGAGAATTGTGCTTAATCTTATGCAGCTTATGAGTGGTATTGCCACAGAAACTAATAAAATGGTAAAAGCTCTTGATGATAGCTCAATTAAAATTGTAGATACAAGAAAAACTCACCCCGGACTTAGATTATTTGAAAAATATGCTGTAAAATGTGGAGGAGGTTTTAACCACAGATATGCTTTGTATGACGGCGTAATGTTAAAGGATAATCATATTGCCTTTGCAGGTGGCATTACTAAGGCTGTGAATTTGGTTAAGAGTAAATTAGGTCACATGGTTAAGGTTGAGGTTGAAACCGAGTCTAAAGAACAGGTTATAGAGGCTGTAAATGCAGGTGCTGATGTTATTATGTTTGATAACAGAACTCCTGAGGAAATTAAGGAGCTTGTAAAACTTGTTCCAAGTCATATTATTACAGAGGCATCTGGTGGAATAAATATTAATAACATTGGCAGTTTTAAAGGCTGTGGTGTAAATGTAATTTCATCAGGAGGTATTACAAATGGAGTTAAACCTCTTGATATTAGTTTTAACAGTAAGGAGGGCTTTAAGCCATGAGTTTAGAAAGAATTAGAGAAATTAAAAATATTTTAGGTGATGATTTGCTTATTTTAGCTCATCATTATCAAAGAGATGAAATTGTAGAAGTGGCAGATTTTGTAGGTGACTCTTTAAAGCTTGCACAGTTTGCTGAAAATAATAAAAAATCAAAGTATGTAGTATTTTGCGGAGTTTATTTTATGAGTGAAACTGCTGATATTTTAACAGAAGATAATCAGATTGTATTGCAGCCTGATATGAGTGCAGGCTGTCCTATGGCTAATATGGCAACTAAGGAAGAAGCTGAAAAGGCTTGGGAAATTATTACTAAAGAATTTGGAGAAAGTATTGTTCCAATTACTTATATTAATTCAACTGCTGATGTTAAGGCTTTTTGTGGAATACATCAAGGAACTACTGTAACAAGTGGTAATGCAGGAAAGATTGTAAAGTGGGGACTTGGTTTTAGAGATAAAATTTTATTCTTGCCTGACCAAAATTTAGGTAGAAATACAGCTTACGACCTTGGCATAGCCTTAGAAAATATGGCTGAATATGACCCTAAGGAAGAAAAACTTACATATAATTGTAATAAGGAAGATGTAAAAATAATTTTATGGAAAGGCTATTGCCATGTTCATCATAAAATTACCGTTGATGATGTTAAGCTTGCAAGAGAGGCAAAGCCTGATGCAAAGGTTATTGTGCATCCAGAATGTCAGTTTGAAATTGCCTCTATTGCAGATGGCAAAGGCTCTACAGAATATCTTATAAATGAGGTTAAAAATGCTGAAAGTGGCACTACTTGGATTGTAGGTACAGAGGCTAATTTAGTTGCAAGAGTAAAAGAGGATAACCCTGATAAAAATGTATTTATTCTTAAAACATCAAGTGTATGTACTAATATGAATAAAACAACAGTTGAAAATCTTACTGAAACTTTAGAAGATATTTTAAATAATGATTTTAAAAAGAGAGTTGTAGTTGATAAGGAAACTGCTGAAAATGCAAAGCTTGCTTTAAATACAATGCTTTCATTAAGCTAGGAGGTTTTTTAATATGAGTTTAGGCTTTATTGGTGCAGGCAATATGGGTGGAGCTATTATAAATGGCTTTATTAAAAGTGGTAAGGTTAATTCATCTGATATTTTTGTTATTAGAAAAAATAAAGATGCTTTAACTAAAATGTCACAGGATATGGGTATTAATCCTGTTTCAACCTATGATGAAATTGTAAGCAAAAGTGATATTATATTTTTAGCTGTTAAACCTGTAATGTTTGGTGATGTTATAGGTAAAATTAAGGATAGCTTAAAAGGAACAAATAAACTTTTGGTTTCTATGGCGGCAGGTATTACTACTGATAGAATTTGTGAAATGTTAGGATATAATCATAAGGTAGTTAGAATTATGCCTAATGTTAATGCACAAATTATGAAATCCACTACAGCTATTTGCAAAAATAATGAAGCAGATGAAACTGATTTTAATATAATTTCAGATTTGTTTTCTTCTATTGGTGAAGCTGTTAGTGTAGAGGAGAGTCATTTTGCCATTTTTACAGCTATTGCAGGCTGTTCACCTGCTTATGTATATCTGTTTGTTGATGCTTTAGCTAAGGGTGCAGTTAAAATGGGTATGAATAAAAAACTTGCTCTTAAAATTGCAGCAAGTGCAGTTTGTGGCTCAGCAGAAATGATGTTAAAAAATCCAAATATTCATCCGTCAGAGCTTTGCGATATGGTTTGCTCTCCTGGAGGAACTACCATTGAGGGTGTTTGCACCTTAGATGAGCTTGGCTTTACAAATGCTGTTTCAAAGGCTGTTGAAAATTCAATTTTAAAGGATAGAAAGCTAAGTGGAAAATGATTAAATATAAGGTTATAAGAATAGAAGAAATGGATTTTGGCTGCGAAGGTGTGCCTGATGATAGCGAAATTTGTGTTACACTTTTCTTAGAGGATAATAATGGCAATACCAAAATCCTAAAACATAATGACTCCCTTCTGTATGAAAGAAATGTAAATGAGGGAGATACCATAATTATATTAGAGGATAATACAGTTAAAAAACTGTAATTAATCTAATTTAAAATCCAATTTTTGGAAATTTAAAAATCTATTTAAAAGAGGTTAAACAAAACAATATAAATGTTGATTTGTTTAGCCTCTTTTTTAATTAAAGAAATTTATATTAAGAATAAAGTATAAATAGAAATAATTAAGACCGTCATAAAGTATACTTTACGACGGTCTATTTTTTATAATTTTATATAGTGAAATTTTACCATAATTAATTATAAAAATCAAGATATTTAGGTGAATTTATACATAAAAATA
>JBJFFW010000265.1:0-2611 GCA_051892075.1 Lachnospirales bacterium | reverse complement strand
CTGTGTTTTTAATTTTTAAATTACATATATCTTTTTAAGCTATTATAAACTTTTGCAATAGGAAGTCCCACAACAGTATAAAAATCTCCGTCTATTTTTTTAACCAATACGGCACCTTTACCCTGTATTCCGTAAGCTCCTGCTTTATCCATAGGCTCCCAAGTTGCAATATATTTTTCTATTTCATTATCATCAAGGTCATTAAAATACACATCAGTTTTTTCATAGAAATTTTCAACATTTATGCTGTTATTTACATAATAAAATATTGTAACTCCCGTATAAACCTGATGAACATCACCACTAAGGCTTTTTAACATTCTTACAGCATCATCTTTATCTTTAGGCTTTCCTAAAATTTCGCCTTTATGGACAACAATGGTATCTGCTGCAATTATGGCAGTATCTTTAAATGGCAAAACATCTTCAAATACAGCAGAAGCCTTTCTTGATGATAAATCAACTACAATATTTTCAGGAGATACATTTTTATCAAAATCTTCATCTGCCTTACTTGTAATTACAGTAAAATCTATACCTATTTGTTTTAAAAGTTCAGCTCTCCTTGGTGAGCCGGAGGCTAAAATAACATCAATCATTTTTAATCCTTCTTTTTTTAAATTAAATTTATATTTGTTTGGAATATATTTTCTCCGTATTCGATTGTATTATCCAATTTAGCTTTAATTGTAATATTGCTAATATGAATATCATGAACAGGCATTTGAGGTAAGCCGCTTATAGAAAAGGCTCTCCTTGCCTTTGTGCAATTTATATTATTAATATAAATATTTTTAAATTCCGGTACTTCTTCCATAGTTGTTTCCTGTCCTGCCTTAGTATCCATATCATATCCCATATTAAATGTAATAGCATCGTTTTTAATACTAATCATATTAATATTATCTATATAAATCTTTTCAACAATACCACCTCTGCCAAGACAGCTTTTAAATCTAAGACCAATATCTGTGCCAATAAATGTGCAGTCAGTTACATAAATATCTCTTAAATCTCCACTCATTTCACTGCCTGCAACAAAACCACCATGACCATGATATACAACGCAGTTATCAATTTTAATACATTCTGACGGAATACCTAATTTTCTTCCGTCTTCATTTTTGCCTGATTTAATACAAATAGCATCATCGCCTACATCAAAAATACAATCTCTAACTTGAACATATTTGCAACTGTCAATATCTAAACCGTCGGCATTTTGAGCAAACCAAGGATTTCTCACACTACAGTTTCTTATTGTAACATTTTTACAAAGCCAAGGATGAATACCCCAAGCAGGTGAATTCTGGAAAGTTGGTCCATCTAATAAAACCTTGTTGCATCTTGTAAAATTAATAAGAACAGGTCTTAAAAAGTTGTGATATTTTTCACAGGTTTCCTTATCCTTATATAATTCAGGATTAGGAATAAATGTATTATTTGCCTCAAGATTAATTTCAGATGGCCACCAAATGGTTTCTGACTCTCTTTGTTCTACAATACCATCTGATTCAATGGTTGTATTCCATTCGTGTTCTGAAATTTTCCATTGTTTAACAGGTCGCCAAGCTCTGCCGTTACCATTAATAATACCATTTCCTGTTATGGCCACATTTTCAAGGTCTTTTCCGTAAATAGGTGAAACACATCTGTATGTAAACAGACCTTCAAAACTTGTATTAATAAGAGGGTAATCCTTAGGATTGTTTGAGAAAAATATTATAGCACCACTTTGAAGATGCAAATTGACATTACTCATAAGCTCAATAGGGCCTGTAAACCAAACACCTCTTGGCACTAATACTTGTCCGCCACCGTCAGCATTGCATTTTTCAATTGCAAGTCTGAATGCTTCTTGGTTGTTGGTTCTTGTATCACAAACAGCACCAAAGTCTGTTATAGAGTAGCATACATCTCTGAAAGTAGGTAATAAAACATCAAAATCTGGTCTTTCCATTTTTTTATTGCCTCCAAATATTTAATAATTATTTTAAACAATTTATAGGTCTTATTTTATAACATTTTTCGTAATTAGTCTAGCATTTTTTTAAAATTTATGATATAATACAGAATATTTGAGTTTTATGAAGAAAGAGTGATTTAAAATGCCAATAAAAGTATCCGATAATTTGCCTGCAAAGGGTATATTACATAATGAAAGTGTATTTGTTATGGGCGAGGACAGAGCTTTTCATCAGGATATAAGACCTTTGAAAATAATTATTTTAAACCTTATGCCTAATAAACAGCAAACAGAGGTTCAAATTTTAAGACTTTTAAGTAATTCACCATTACAGATTGAAATTAGTCTTATGCACATGGAAAGTCATATTTCTAAAAATACATCTGAAGATTATCTTGCTGAATTTTATGAAGTTTTTAGTGACATTAAAGACCAAAAGTTTGACGGTATGATAATTACAGGTGCTCCTGTTGAACAAATGCCTTATGAGGAGGTTAATTATTGGAGTGAACTTACTGAAATAATGGAGTGGAGTAAAACCAATGTAACAAGTACCTTCCATATTTGCTGGGGCGCACAGGCAGGGCTTTATTATCATTATGGCATACCTAAATATCAGCTTGAACAGAAAATGTTTGGAGTTTT
>JBJFFW010000264.1:0-11941 GCA_051892075.1 Lachnospirales bacterium | reverse complement strand
ACTTAATTTGCATAAAGAAAGCGGTGTAGAACTAAAATAATCTACACCGCTGGAATTGTGATTTTTCGTTAACCACACCAGTTGACAAAGAACCAAATAATCTACACCGCTGGAACTGTGATTTTTCGTTAACCACACCAGTTGACAAAGAACCAAATAAATTGTGATGATGTCTTTTTTACATTTCAAAATAGCTGCCAAGAAGATTGATATTTTTTTCAATATCTTCTTTTTTACCTATTGTGCAAAGAGAAGATTTTAAAATATGATTATTTATTTTTTCACCTATTTTAACAATATCTTCAGGGGTAGTTGATAAAAGCTCGTATCTTCTTCTGTACAAATATTCCTCTTTAACTTCTGTAATATGGCGTCTGAATACTAAAGAATTTAAAACATTGTTTTTAAGCGGAGCATCAGCTTCGTTAATTGCACCTAAAATAAATCTGTCAATATCAGACTGAGATTTTAGGGTTTGGGCATAATTTCCAATGTTTTTAAAGACTTCATAGGTTTTTTCAAGCTGAGGGTCCCTGTAGCTATACATATAACATCTTCTGCCGTCTATAAATCTACAGCCACCACCATAAGCACCGCCTTCAAGCCTTATTTTATCCCACATATATTCTCTTGTAAGCATTTGCTGTAAAACTCTGTAGCTTCCATGCTTACATTCCATTAAAAAGCTCATTGTGTTATAATTAATATTGGATTTAACAGCTATACTTTCTTCTTTTCCAAGACCATATTTATAATGTTTTGCTTCAAAACTTTCAAGCTCATTTAAAAGTATATCTTCTTTAATAAAATTATTTCCACAAACACAGTATGTAACACCTTTTTTGTTAAAAAGTAAGGTTATAATGTAGTTAATATCCTGTTGAATTTGCTCAAGGTCTGTATTTATAATATAATTATATAATCCTGTGCCTGCCACTAAATCAGCATAATTATATTCCTCGCTTATTGCAGCAAGACTTTTAACATAGCCTTTAATATGTCCTGCAGAAATATATCTGCTAATTATAAGCTGTTTATGTTCATTTACAAGTTCTTCAAGTCTTTCAAAGTTATCGGCGCTCTGAGCTATGACCTTTTTAAAAAGGTCTATTGATTTATCAATATTCTCATTTAAAACCTTAATTTTTATTGTCATATAAGGGTGATATGTGTTTTTATGAGGTATGGTTTTTAAGGCTGTGTTAAAACCTCCCAAATAATAGTCTATATCATTTGAATATTCAATAGAATAATTATCAATTATACTTTGCCATATACCAAGAGTAGGCAAGTATTTTTTAGGAATAACCGATGTGTCAAACATTATGTCAATATATGTAACATCATTTTTGTTTGGTATAAAAAGGTTATTATCATAAACTTTATAATCAATAATTCTTGGGTCTTTAGGAATATCATAAACCTTTGAAATATTAATTTTTGCAATTTCTTCGGGATTATCCTCCTGTGATTGATATTTTTCGACACATTCGTTATTTTTTTTTGGAATTTTAGGAGTGGTTTCCTCTTTAGGTGTATTTACAAGTATTCCATAACAGCCTTTATTAATAAAGTAATTATTAATAAGCTCTTTAATATCAATAGTTTTAATATCTTCAAAAAGTTTATTTATTCTAAGAGGTTCAAAACTATAGTTATTATATATAAATGACCTTAAAAGCAGGGTATTGTAAAAAAGTCCTCTTGGTTTATAACCAAAATCTTCTTCTTTAAAATAAAATTTATAGCTGTTAATAACACCTTGAAGTTTATATTCATCAACAACAGCAGTTTTAAAGGCTTCATTAAGCTTAATTTTAAATTCATTAAGATTAATTTGTTCACTGCCTGAAATTTCAATATTAAAGTTTGTAAAATAAGAACTGTCTGAAAAACTGGCACTAACCTGTTCTCCTAAATCCTTAATCTGATTTTTAATATAAGCACCTTCTATATTAAAGAAAAGGTCGCAAAGAATATCAAACATAAGACACTTTGAAAAATCCAAAACATCTCCGGTATAATAAATTGCCTGTAAAACATTTTTATCGGCAGCAGGTTCAAATAGAATTGTATCGCTGTAATCAGGCTTAAATACAGGAGCCTCAAATTTATTTTCTTTAAAATCATATTCTCCTATAAATTCTTTATCCAAAATTTCCATATACTCATTTATATTAATTTTTCCATAAATATAAATAATAGCATTAGATGGATGATAATTCTTTTTGTGGAAAGCCAAAAATTCTTCATAGGCTAAATCTGGTATATCCTCCGGTTTTCCACCTGAGTCGTAGGAGTAGGGCGTATCTTTAAAAAGCTTTTTAATTATTGCTGATTCAAGTCTGACACTACTTTCAGAATACACACCCTTCATTTCATTAAGTACAACACCATTAAGCTCACTACCGTTACTGTGCCAGCCTTCCTGTCTGAAAATACCCTCATTTTTATACATAAGAGGTCTGAAAACGGCATCACAATAAACTCTCATCATAGCCTTAAAATCTTTTTCGTTAGTGCTGCCAATAGGGTAAACTGTTTTATCGGTATAGGTCATTGCGTTAAGGTAAGTATGAATTGAGCCTTTATCCAAAATGTTAAAAGGGTCTTTAATAGAAAAATTTTCAGAACCACAAAGGACACAATGCTCTACAATATGGGCAGTACCTTTGTTATTTTCAGGCATAGTTCTAAAAGCTATTGAAAAAACTCTGTTTTCATCATCATTTTCAATAAAAACAAGTTTTCCACCACTATGGTGGGTGTAAATGTAGCCTGTAGATGAAATATCATCAATATATTCCTTTTTATCTAGTGTAAACATAAAAATCTCCTCATAAAAATACTCATTATAACAAAAAAAGAAGCTTCCAACAGCTTCTTAAAATAAAGCGCGAGACGGGATTCGAACCCGCGGCCCTCGCCTTGGCAAGGCGATGCTCTACCACTGAGCCACTCGCGCAAATATGTAAAACCAAGCGGGTGAAGGGAATCGAACCCTCGTCCTCAGCTTGGAAGGCTGATGTACTAGCCATTGTACCACACCCGCATATAAAATGCCCAGAGACGGAATTGAACCGCCGACACGAGGATTTTCAGTCCTCTGCTCTACCGACTGAGCTATCTGGGCATATTAACTGTTACGCTTTTAGATTATCTCACAAGCGACAAAATAGATTATACAGCATAACAGTTAATATGTCAAGCATTTTTTTTAAATTTTTTAAAAATTATTTTAATTTATTCGTCCTCATTTTCAATTATCATATCTTCTTCTTCTGTAACAGCATCATCAGATGAAGATGTAGTGGTTTCAGATTGAGGAGGGGTTTTACTTTGTATAGTAATCTCCAACTCAACACTACTGTTTATGGCAGTATTTGGAGGTGGAGTAATATTAAGTTTAACAGAGTGAATTCCGTCACTAAGACCTGTTACATCTATTGAAGGATTTAAGTTTATGCCGTTTACATCTTTTATACCTGCAATTTCAACTTTAATTTCATCAGGCAAAGTAATGGTTTTTGTATCAGGCAAGCCTGTTACTTTAATATCTGATTTATTAATGCTAATGGTTTGCGGGTCTACAAGCTTAACTTTAACACTTATAGTTACCTTAGTTTCGCTTTGATTTTTAATTTCAAGACCTGCATTTTCACAAATCTTTGTAACATCACGACTTATTATGGTATCACTTCTTATTTCAGATAGGTTAACAGGTTCAAGGTCAATAGTTGTTAATGCTCCAATATTATCCTCTGCACCTACTGCTGTTATGCTTTTTGGTGACCAGTCAATGGAGCTAAGCTCAAGATATGGCGGAAGTGTACCTGTTGTTTGAGGTTTATTAATAGTAATAGAGCCTTTTTTGTGAATTTTTATATCAGCACTAATGTGTGATGGCTCAACTATAAAATCACTTAATACATTTCCGATTTTATCATACACTACAGGTTCAACATTTAATTTTGTATCAGAAGAAATATCTGTTAAATCAACAATAACACTTACATAACTTACCAAATCTTTTTTACTTACAGGACCGATTACTTTAACCTTATCCTGATTAAGTGTAGCTTCGGCAACTTCATACCCACTTGCAGGACTGCCCTTTGTGCTTATACCAACACCCATTTGCATAGACTCTATTTTATCAACTTCTATATTCATAAAAGCAGGAGAATAGCTTGTAATATTATAAGAATGGCTGTTAAGATATGATGGCAGTGAAGGCTGTACGCTTACGGTGAAAGTTTGAGGAAAGCTGTCACTATCATCAAGAGTAATAGAGCTTAAATCTATTTTAGCATAAATATTTTTCTTATTTTCAGTCTTACTTAAATCATCGAGGGCAGGTCTTGTAGCTTCAATACCAATATCTACATATTGATTTTCAAAACTATCCATATTAGATATTATGTAGCCTTGGGACATAAGCTCTTTAGTATTTTCAAATTTTATAGGTGAAGTAAAAATCTTTGTTTCCAAAGGTGCAATAGTATTCATAACACAAAACCATGCAAAAATTGCAACTATTATTGAAAAGAGCTTAATATGTGGGTCTGTATAAAAGAAATCTTTAATAATATTATTCTTCTTCGCCATTTTTATTCAGCCCCTTCCATAGTCTGTTAAGATTTATAGGTCGCTGCACATTACTCTCAACTAAAGAATAAAGTGCCTCTTTAAGCTTGGTTTCGTTAATACCTCTTTGAAGCTTACCGGCATTTGAAATAGATATTTTTCCTGTTTCTTCTGAAACCACTATAATAAGAGAGTCTGAAACCTCACTGCCACCTACGGCAGCTCTGTGTCTTGTTCCAAGTTCCTGACCAATTTCGCTTTCTGTAACAGGCAGAATACAGGAAGCAGAAGCAATTCTGTTATCCCTTATAATAACAGCACCATCATGTAGAGGAGTTTTATCCTCAAAAATATTGATAAGGAGCTGATTAGATACAGCAGCATCAAGTATAACACCGCTGTTATTTGTAATATCAGTCATCGGCACATTTTTTTCTATAACTATTAAGGCACCTGTTTTTGCTGATGACATTTTTGCACAGGCAATTAATATTTCATCGGCTGTGTTAGATGTAATAACACCACTTTCCGTATTATACTGCAAAAGTCCCGTAACGCTGTTAATACTTCCTGTACCGATTTGTTCAAGAGCCTTTCTAAGTTCAGGCTGAAAAATAATTATGACGGCTATAATACCTACAGAAAGAGTTTTTTCAATTATCCATGTCAATGTATAAAAATGAAGATAATAGCTTAAAACACTTATAAGAATAATAACTAAAAGACCACGAAAAAGAGTCCAAGCTCTTGTTTCCTTAATCCAATGAATAACTGTATATATAATAATAGCAACTAAAATTATGTCTATAATATCTGTAATTCTTATAGAGGGAATAACAATATTCGATAAATTAAGTTTCCCCAAAAATTTCTCAATAGGATTTAGTAAATCCAAGTTAGTAGTAACCTCACTGTTCATAGCATCACCCCTTTTAGAACTGGTTAAGTTAAGTATAACATATTTAACAAAAGTAAATGTTAAAAAAGTATTAAGTTTTCGTTACATAATAGTTTTTTTGAATAGCTTTTACAAACTTTCATAAAATATTTCTATGTTAAGACGATTTTTTATATACGGAATAAGTGGAATTTTTTTAGAAATATTGTGGACAGGTGTAAATTCCTTTATAAAAGGGGATTTTACATTTACAGGACACAGCTCTGTAATAATGTTTTTTGTTTATGGAATGGTTGTATTTTTAGAACCTCTTTTTGAAAATTTCATAGGACAAAACTTATTAATAAGAGTTGTGACCTATTCAGTTATGATTTTAATGACTGAATTTTTTGTTGGAAAAATATTAATGTATTTTGGAATTTGTCCATGGGTTTATAAATCAAGATTTAATATAGACAATGTAATAAGACTTGATTATTTTTTTCCATGGATGGCTGCCGGTTTTCTATATGAAAGGTTATATTTCTATTTAAAAAATCATATAACAAATTAAAGAGGTGATAGACTTGCTTAATTATTTATGGGGAATTATGATTTTTATTGGAATTTTAGTTGCTGCTTTAACCGGCAGACTTGAGGAGGTTACAAATGGTGCAATTTCATCTGCAAATGAAGCTGTAACTGTTTCAATAACTATGCTTGGAGTTATGAGTATGTGGACAGGACTAATGAAAGTGGGAGAGGAAGCGGGAGTTATAAAAAAATTATCAAAAATTATGATTCCCTATTTAAAATGGCTATTTCCTGATGTACCTAAAAATCATAAGGCAATGGAGTACATATCTACAAATGTAATTGCAAATATTTTAGGACTTGGCTGGGCTGCCACACCTGCAGGATTAAGTGCAATGAGTGAACTTCAAAAATTAAATTCTAATAAAAATACAGCCTCAAGGGCTATGTGTGCCTTTATGATTTTTAATATGTCCTCTTTGCAGCTTGTTAATATAAATCTTATAGCTTATAGAGCAAGATATAATTCGGCAAATCCTTCAGAAATTATTGGTCCGGGAATAATTACCACTCTTATTTCTACTATTGTGGCTGTTGTATTTGCTAAAATTATGGGAGAGATAAAATGATTAATATTATTTCCTTTATATCAAATCTTATTATACCTCTTGTTATTATTTACATATTATTTTCAGGCTACTCAAGCAAAATAAATGTCTATGAAACCTTTATAAAGGGAGCTAAGGAAGGTTTTTTTGTGGTTTTTGATATTTTGCCTACTTTAATTGGTTTAATGCTTGCAGTTGGCATACTTCGTCATAGTGGAGCTTTGGATATTTTATGTAATTTTTTAAAACCTGTGGCAAAAATTATTGGTTTTCCTGTTGAGGCATTGCCTATAACTTTTATGAGGTTAATTTCATCTTCTGCCAGTACCGGTATACTTCTTGACACCTTCAAAAACTATGGTCCTGACAGCTTTATTGGAAGGTTTGTGTCTGTTATGATGAGCTGTACGGAAACAATTTTTTACACAATGAGCGTCTATTTTATGTCTGTTGGAATAGTAAAAACCAGATATACCCTTGCGGGAGCTTTAATTGCAAATTTTGCCGGAGTGGCTGCAAGTTTGTGGATTTGCACAATTTTGTGGGGATAAATTAACTAAATTTAAGTTTTATTTGCATTTGTGTAAAATTTATAGTATAATAAATCCGAATACTATGTGAAGAAAGAAATAATTTTGTGTATTATCTTCAAATACAATATATTACAAAGGAGGGAGTATCATGGCTGTAAACAATGATAATGAGCAGAACAATAAGCCTAATGACAGCAGTATTTTATCTGAAAAGAAAAGCAAAAGGCTTGAGGAGGCTTTAAGCTCATACAGTCCTGAAAAAACCAAACAAGCCGTAGGCAGACTTCTTGAAGAATACATTGATGAGGGTGGTAAGAATTATTTTGGCGGTGACCGCCGAGATACCACTTTGTATTTTTCTGACGATGATTATGTAAAAGAAGTTAAAAAACAAAGTGATGAAAAGGCTGCCAGAGTCAAGGCAGAGGCAAGAGCCAAAGCCGAAGAAAGAGCAAGAGCCAAAGAAGAAGCAAAGGCTAAGCTTGAAAAAGAAATGGCAAAGGCTGAAAAGGAAGCTGAGAAGCCTGAAAATGAGGTTGAAATTGGTAGCACTACAGTCTATGAGCCTGTTAAGCTTGATGAAGCCGAGGGTAAAGATGATTACGATGAGGAAAAAGAATTTAAGGAAAATTCTGATAAGTACATAAATCGTAAGAAGAAAGAGGAAACCGTTAATAAAAAATCCGGTAAAAAAGCATCTGAGGCTTATGAAGATTATGACGAAGATGATTATGAAATCGACGACGATGATGAAGATTACGACGACGATTACGATGATGAAGATTATGACGACGACGATTACGATGAAGATGATTACGAAGATTATGATGATGACGAGGACTATGATGATGATTTTGAAGAAGTAAAGAAAAAGAAATTTTTTGGATTTTTCAGAAAAGACAAAAAGTCTAAGGATGACGAGTACGATGAGGAAGAATACGATGATGAGTATGACGACGAAGAGTACGATGATGAAGATTACGATGAAGATGATTATGACGATTATGATGACGAGGACTATGACTATGATGAAAGAAGTTCAGTTCCTGTTAAAAAGATTTTCAGCATTATTTTTGTTGTCATTCTTCTTTGTGTAATTGCTGTTTTAGCGGCAATGTGTATGAAGTATAAAAATCTTTATGAATCTGCAAATAAACAGGTTGAACAGAATATTTCAGAACAAAGCAGTGATTCTCAAATTGAAATTGAAAGTTTAAAAAATGAAAATGAAATTTTAAAGGCTGAACTTGAAAGAGCAGGTGCAGGCAGTTCTTCTTCAAGTGCAAAGGATTCTACTGAACCAACTACAAAGTCAACTACAGGTACTGCTGCAATGACAGCAGACGGTAATGGTTCTGACAGCAGCTCATCTGTTGATGGCAAGGAATATGTTGTTCAATTAGGCGATACACCTAAAAAGATTTGTATTGGTGTTTATGGCGAATATACTCCTGAATTATGGGAAAAGTTAAAGAAGGCTAATGGTAAGAGCGATACTAACTGGATTGCAGGAGAAACTGCTAAGCCATAAACTGGAGGTAATTTATGAATTATTCGGAAATGACTCTTGTTGAGTTAAGAGAGCTTGCCAAACAAAAGGGTATTGGAAGTATTACAAGATATAAAAAGGCAGAGCTTATAGATTTGCTTGAAAAAGATGACCCTCAATCCTTGCCTGTTATTGATGAAAAACCTAATTATATTAAGGACCTTGACAGTGGAATTGTTGAGGAGGGCATTTTGGAAGTTTTGGGAGATGGCTATGGCTTTTTGAGAATGGATAATTATTTGCCAGGCTCAAAGGATATTTATGTATCACCATCTCAAATAAGAAGATTTAATCTTAAAACAGGAGATAGAGTTAAGGGAAAAATTCGTATTCCAAAGGAAAATGAAAAATTTTCTGCACTTTTGTTTTTAACAGAAGTTAATGGAGATGACCCTGAGTCAGCTAAAAAAAGAAGAAATTTTGAAGATTTAACACCTATTTTCCCAACTGAAAGATTAAGACTTGAAACTCACCCAAAGTCCCTTTCCACAAGAATTATTGATATTATTTCACCTATTGGAAAAGGGCAGAGAGGTATGATTGTAGCTCCGCCAAAGGCTGGTAAAACCGTACTTTTAAAACAGGTTGCAAATGCAATTACATCTAAATACAAAGATGTATATGTTATTGTGCTTTTAATTGATGAAAGACCTGAAGAAGTAACAGATATGCAAAGAAGCATAAGCGGAAATGTAGATGTTGTGTATTCTACTTTTGATGAACAGCCTGAACACCATAAAAGGGTTGCAGAAATGGTGCTTGAAAGAGGTAAAAGACTTGTAGAGCAAAATAAAGATGTAGTAATTTTGCTTGATTCTATTACAAGGCTTTCAAGAGCTTATAATTTAACTGTGCCATCAAGTGGAAGAACCTTATCCGGTGGTCTTGACCCGGCAGCTTTGTATATGCCAAAGAGATTTTTTGGTGCAGCAAGAAATATTGAAAATGGTGGTTCTCTTACCATACTTGCAACAGCTCTTGTTGAAACAGGGTCTAAAATGGATGATGTTATTTTTGAAGAATTTAAGGGAACAGGTAATATGGAGCTTGTTCTTGATAGAAAAATGTCTGAAAAGAGAATTTTTCCTGCAATAAATATTCAAAAATCAGGAACAAGACGAGAGGAGCTTCTTCTTACTAAAGAGGAGCTTGATGCTGTTTATTTCCTTAGAAAAAGCTACAGCGGCACTCTTACATCAACTGAAGTAACAGAGCAAATTATAGATATTCTTCTTAAAACTAAGGATAACAGCCAGTTTGTAGAAGCTATAAAAAAATTAGAAAATAAGTAAAAATTTATCTTGCAATGGTTGTCGTTATATGTTATAATGGCAATGTTGCAAAGTAGTAGGGGATGCCAAAATGTACCCCGAGTTTTAAGAAAGAGGTGTAAGTTATGAAGGAAGGTATACATCCAGAATACCACCAGACTAAAGTAAAGTGCAACTGTGGTAACGAATTCGTTTTTGGTTCTACTAAGGAAGAAATCAGAGTCGAAGTTTGTTCTAAGTGCCACCCATTCTATACTGGTAGCCAGAAGGTTATGCACGATGCAGGTGGTAGAGTTGACAAGTTCAATAAGAAATACGGCAGAAAGTAATTTCTGTTTTAAAGACGGTATATTATACCGTCTTTTGTATTATATAGGTGATTATTATGAAGTTTAGTTCTGAAAAATTGAAATTATATGCTATTACTGACAGGAAGTGGCTTAATGGTATGGAGCTTGAAAAAGCAGTGGAGCTTGCCATTTTAGGTGGAGCTACTTTTGTTCAGCTTAGAGAAAAAAATATAGACGATAATTCTCTTTTAAATCTGGCTCTTAAAGTGAAGGCTGTAACAGATAAATATGATGTTCCCTTTGTTATAAATGATAATGTGTATTTGGCTAAGGAAATTGATGCTGACGGTGTTCATGTAGGTGCAGATGATATGGCTGTTAGTGAGGCTAGGAGAATACTTGGCAGGGATAAAATAGTAGGAGGAACTGCAAGAACTTTGGAAAGAGCTTTAATTGCTTGCAAAGAAGGAGCTACCTACCTTGGAATTGGTGCTGTTTTTGATACTTCTACAAAATCAGGTACTACCCGTATGACAAAAGACCTTGCAATAAAAATTAATGAACTCGTTTCTATTCCCACTGTTGCTATTGGTGGCATAAATAAGGAGAATATATCCAGGCTTTCAGGTTATGGCATAAGTGGAGTGGCTGTAGTAAGCAGTGTTTTTAATAGTGATGATATTACTAAAAGCACAATGGAATTAAAAAAAGAAATTGATAAATATATTTAAAAAAACAAGTTCCAAAGTAAATTAAACTTTGGAACTTGTTTTATTTGTTAATAAAGAAAAGTCCTGCCATACATAATATAATTCCTATTAATTTATTTAAAGTTAAATCTTCGTGATAGAAAAAATATCCTATAATAACAAGTAACACAGTAAGAATTGAGCTGTAAACAAGCTGTCCTGTATTAATATTCCAGCCTGATTTATACATATAAATAGCTCCCACTTCAAGTCCCACAAGGGATAAACCAAGAACATAACAACTCCAGTTTAAATGAGTATATTCTGAAAAAATATTACCGTTTCTATTAAAAACATAGTATAAAATTACAGAAACTATCATACCTACTGCGTATGTAATGGTAATGGCAGCAAAGGGATTAATATTATTTGGTGTAGATTTTGAGCAAATATGATACAAAACATTTGAAATAACAATAATAGCTATAGGTATATACATATTTATATTCATAACAAACTTCCTTTCGCAAAAAAAGACAGCCAAAACTTAGCCTGACTGTCAATATGTCAACATATACGATTATAATATAAAATTGTATATATTTCAAGGTTTTATTTATTCTTTGAATATAGATAATTAAGTTTTGCTGCATGATTTTGCTCATCAAATATAATTTCAGTAATCATATTTTTGTATTTGCTATTTTCAAGGGCAAAAAGAAGAACTCTGTAAAATTCAACTGCTTTTGTTTCATCTATAATGGCATTATATAAATTTTCTAAAAAATTAGGTAAAATTTCTTCTTCTATACCTTCAACATCAGGATATTCATTGTTTAAAATATAATAGAGTTCTTTTAATATTTTAGAATGTTTTTCTTCATCCATACTAATTCCTATTAAAACTTTTTTATCTTCAATGTCTGTAATTGTATTACTTAAATTTTTATAAAAGTTCATATCTCCAATTTCTTTTGATATAGCTTCTTTTATTAATTTTGAA
>JBJFFW010000263.1:0-2647 GCA_051892075.1 Lachnospirales bacterium | reverse complement strand
CAAAAATCTCTTATAGCTCTTAGAGATAGTGAGCTTAAAAATAATGAAATTCTTGAGGGATATTATGACTATATAATTGAAAAATTTGACTTTGTAGGAAATTACCTTATTCTTGTAATGTATGATGCCTATAATGTGCCTGTGAAAACAAAGGATAATTTAAAAATGGACGATGCTGTTGAGGTATTTAGATTTACTATTACTTGTATTTGTCCTGTAAATTTATCTAAGCCTGCATTAAGCTATCACGAGGATACTAATTCCATTGAAAACAGAACAAGGGATTGGGTTGTAGAACCACCTTGTGCCGGATTTATGTTTCCTGCCTTTAATGACAGAAGTGCTGATGTAAATTCACTTCTTTATTATGTAAAGTCAGCTAAGGATATGCACAGTAATTTTATAGTAGATGCCCTTGGTTGTGAGGAAGCTGTGCCTATAGAGATGCAAAAACAGATTTTTAATGATATTATTGGAGATGTTGTTATAAATCAGCCTGATTTGGAAGTAGTTGAAGTTGTTAGAAATGTAAATGAAAATCTTAGGGAAATGATTGATAACAACACAAGTGATGAACCTGTTATTTTAGATAAAAAGGATATTAAAAATATTCTTAGTCAAAGTGGTGTTAAGGAGGAAATTCTTGAAAAGGTCGATGAAAAATTTGAAAAAGAGCTTGGGGAGGATATGACTTTTAATGCCAATGATATTCAGGAAAAAAGAAAATTTGAAGTAAAAACAAATGATGTTACTATTAATGTAAAGCCTGAAAATTCTGCTATTGTTAAAATCAAAATGATTGACGGTATGAAATGCCTAGTAATTCCTATGGACGATAGTGTAGAAATAAATGGTATTATTTCAAAAGTAAGAGCAGAGCTTGAGGGTATGGAGTAAAAAACACTTGACAAATAGAAAAAATATGTAATATACTATAAGTGTATAAATAATAAAAATTTTAGACAATAAATGTCGCCTATCTAATGTCAGACGGATAGGCAGCATTTGTTGTCTTTTTTTATGGAGAAAGTGAGGAAAATTATGATTATTACAATAAGTAGAGAAACAGGAAGCGGTGGACATACTGTAGGAGAAATGTTAGCAGAAAGATTGGGCTATGATTTTTACGATAAGGAAATTGTAGATGCTGTAGCAAAGGATATGAACCTTGATAAGGCAGTTATTCTTGAAAATGGTGAAAATATGTCTGACAAAACATATCTTGATATAGCAAGTGGTTTTATTCCTTTTTCAAGAAGGGAAAAAGTTCCTTTTGATGAGATTAAAAAAGCACAGGATAGGCTTATTAAAAAAATTGCCTCAAAAGATAATTGTGTAATAGTAGGCAGAGGTGCAAATGATGTATTAAAAGATTACAAAAATGCTTTTCACATTTTTATACACGCAGATATGAATCACAGAATTGAAAGAGTGCAAAGACATGAAAATGTATATGGACATGAAAAGCGAATTAAAAGAGAACTACAGGTAAAGGACCGTTCAAGGAGTATGTATTATAATTATTTTACGGGAAAAGAATGGGGAAAGGTTGAAAATTATAATTTATCAATCGACACAAGTATTTTTACAAAAACTCAAAGTGTCGAACTAATAATAACTGCAATAAATATGATTAAGGAGGAAAAAGAAAATGCCTAAAACAAGATTTGAATCTGTAATTTTTACAGCCATTACTGCATGGATGATGGTGTATTTAATGACTTTATATAATACAGTTATGGCTATGGGTAGTTTTACAAATTATACTTTTTTAATTGCAATAAAGGATATGTGGATAGAATTTATTATTATATTTTTACTTGCATATTTTGTTTCAGGACATATTGCAAAATACTTTGCCTTTAGAATTGTGCAACCTGGGGACAGACCTATTTTTATTATTTTTGCAATTCAGATTTTTACGGTAGTATCTCAAGTAGCATTTGCAAGTATAATAGGAGTATACCATGGATTTGGCTTTACAAGTAATATAATACCTAATTATTTAATTACTTACTGTAGAAATTTTTATATGGCACTTACTATACAGTTATTTATTGTAGGTCCTTTGGCAAGATTAATTTTTAGAAAGATATTTTTAAAGGATAATAAAAATAAAGGAACAAATGATATTCAGTATATAGATGAAAAAATTGCTGATAATGCTATGTAAAAAAAACAGGCAGCAGAAAATGCTGTCTGTTTTTTATTCATTGAAAGTTGTGAACTATAATAATTTATAAAAAGAATTTAAGTTTTATTTATCAATTCCAACCCATTTTTTTGTTGTAGGCATCTTCGCCAAAGAAAATTTTATATAAATCAGTCATAGGTGACATTGCCTGGTCAAAAAAACCTGCATTATTTTTATCTCCAAACATCTGTGTTGGAGTGGAAGAACTGCTTGACTTATTTGTTGTTTTTGGCTTATAAATTAAAGCAGATTCAGGAATAGGCTTATTAGCAAGGTAATCTTCCTGATATCTCCAATTAACTGAGTCAGGACCTTTGCCTTCGGCTTCAAGCTGAGATTTAGTTACCATTTTTTCACCTGTTGAACTTGTTGTTTGTTTCTCAGTTTTTGGTTTGTAAATTAAAGCAGATTCAGGGATAGGCTTATTAGCAAGGTAATCTTCCTGATATCTCC
>JBJFFW010000262.1:0-12025 GCA_051892075.1 Lachnospirales bacterium | reverse complement strand
TCTGTGGTCTTCAAATTCCATTGTGCAAATAGAGTGAGTAACCTTTTCAATAGCATCTTCAACAGGATGAGCAAAATCATACATAGGGTAGATACACCATTTATCTCCTGTTGCGTGATGAGTTAAATGAGCAATTCTGTAAATTACAGGGTCTCTCATATTAATATTAGGTGATGCCATATCAATTTTAGCTCTTAAAGTTTTTTCACCGTCTTTAAACTCACCATTTTTCATTCTTTCAAAAAGGTCAAGATTTTCTTCAACACTTCTGTTTCTGTATGGACTTTCTTTTCCCGGTTCAGTTAAAGAACCTCTAGCCTGTCTTATTTCTTCAGCACTCATATCACATACAAAAGCCTTGCCTTTTTTAATAAGCTCTACGGCATATTCATACATTTTATCAAAATAGCTTGAAGCAAAGAAAAGTCTGTCTTCCCAGTCAAAACCAAGCCATTTTATATCTTCCTGAATGGAATTGACAAATTCTGTATCTTCCTTTGCGGGATTTGTATCGTCAAATCTTAAATTACACTTACCACCATAAAGTTCGGCAAGTCCGAAATTAAGGCAAACACTTTTAGCATGACCAATATGCAAATATCCGTTAGGCTCAGGTGGAAATCTGGTAATTATTTTTGATGTATCGTCTAAATCCTCTTGGATTAGGGCGTGAATAAAATTGCCCGTACTGCCAAGAGTATTAATATCTTCTTTAATGTTTTTTTCGTCCATTATTATAAACCTCCTAGAAGCTGTTATTTTGAAAATCTTTGTGGTAAATACATAAGCCACAATTTTTGCAACTGCCAAATCTGAGAATTTCATCTGTCATATCATTGGATAGAGTAAAGTTTAAATTAATTTTTTCTTTATATCCTGTCAATTTGCATAAATGATAATCATAATAATAGTTTTTGCTTTCAACAAAGTTTTCGCAGTCTGCTATTTTTCTTAGTTCATCAAGCAGTTCCATATTTTTACCGCCTTTCTGACATTATTAGTCTATATTATAATACAAAATGTTGATAATTGCAAGGTTTGATAATATATTTAATAATATTTTTTGGTTTTTATTAAAAATAATTGAAGCTAAATATTATTTGTGGTAAAATAATAACATATTTTGATTGGAGATTGATAAAATGTATAGTTTTTATATTGATGGCAAAGATGTTAAAATTTTTATGAACAATTTGCTTAAAAGTGATACTTTCAAAGGCTTTGACCTTATTTTATGTGAAATCAAAAAAGATATTTATATTTCAATAGAAGGAAAGCTTAATTTGTCTTGGTTTGATGAAAAGCCTGAAAATGAGTATATTAGATGGGAAAATATTAAGCCTGTTGTATATGAACATATAAAGGGTAAGCGTTCCCCTGATAATATGAAAATTATATTAAGTTTATCCCACCCTGAACTTATACATAATAATGCTGGGAGTTGTTCTTTAACTATTACATATAAAGAGGATAAAGTGAAAGTTACTACAGGCACAGCCCCTAAAGTATTTAGTCTTGATAAGTCTATAGATGAGGCGTGGACAGAAAATGTTAAGAAATTTTTTAAGAAAATGGGAGTAGTTCAGAACGCAGATTAAAATTATTAGCACTCTTTTTTAATGAGTGCTAATTTTCTTATTGACATTTTTAAAATTGTATGTATAATTATATATAGGAGAGTTCAAAGTTACAATTTATTATTTCAAAGGAGTGTTTATTATGGCAACTGAAAAAGGCAATTTATCAATTAACAGTGAAAATATTTTTCCAATTATTAAAAAATGGCTTTACTCTGATTCAGATATTTTTTTAAGAGAGCTTGTATCAAATGGCTGTGATGCTATTGCAAAACTTAAAAAGCTTGGTTCTATGGGAGAAGCTGAAATTAAAGAAGATGAAGAATTTAAGGTTACAGTAAGACTTAATAAAGATGAAAGCATTATTGAAGTAATTGATAATGGTATTGGTATGACTGATGATGAAATTAAGGAATATATTACTCAAATAGCATTTTCAGGAGCAAGTGACTTTATTCAGAAATATCAGGATAAGTTTGAGGACGGAAATGATATTATAGGTCATTTCGGACTTGGCTTTTATTCAGCTTTTATGGTGGCTGACAGAGTTGATATTGACTCTTTAAGCTACAGAAAAGATGCTAAAGCAGCAAAGTGGAGCTGTGACGGCGGTATTGAATATGAAATGGAAGATGGTAACAGACTTCAAAGAGGTACTACCATAACTTTACACATAGGGGAAGACGGAAAGGAATTTCTTGACCCTTGGAAGATTAAAGAGGTTCTTCATAAATATTGCGAATTTATGCCTGTTGAGATTTATTTTGAAGATGCAAAAGAAGAAACAGAAGAAGAACCAAAGCCAATAAATGACACTAATCCTTTATGGCTTAAAAAAGCAAGTGAATGTACTGACGAGGAATACAAAGATTTTTATCATAAGGT
This sequence comes from Lachnospirales bacterium, assembly GCA_051892075.1. GTDB lineage: Bacteria > Bacillota > Clostridia > Lachnospirales > CAG-274 > HGM11788. The sequence goes on along the minus strand of JBJFFW010000262.1, from coordinate 9,563 downwards.
ATTTTCTGATTTTAATGACCCTCTTTTCTGGATTCACTTAAATATGGATTATCCTTTCAGATTAAAGGGTATTTTATATTTCCCTAAGCTTAAACATGAGCTTGAATCTATTGAGGGACAGGTTAAGTTATTTAACAATCAGGTGTTTATAGCAGACAATTTAAAGGAAGTTATACCTGAATTTTTACTTCTTTTAAAGGGTACTATTGATTGTCCTGACCTTCCTCTTAATGTAAGCAGAAGTTTCTTGCAAAATGACGGTTATGTTACTAAAATGAGTAAGTATATTACTAAAAAGGTAGCAGATAAGCTTAATTCAATGTTTAAAAAAGATAGAGAAAACTATGAAAAATATTGGGAGGATATTTCACCATTTATTAAGTATGGCTCTATGAGAGAACACGATTTCTATGAAAAGGTTAAGGACAGTTTATTATTTAAAACAATAGATGGTAAATATGAAACTTTATCAGAATATACTGATAATAACAAGGATAAATTTGAAAACAAAGTATTTTATGTAAATGATGAAAAACAGCAGGCTCAATACATTAAGCTTTTTAAGGATAACGATATGGAGGCAATTGTACTTGATACTAAGCTTGATGTGCCTTATATTAATTTCCTTGAAGCCTATAGCGGTGGAGTTAAGTTCCAGAGAATAGACTCAGATATTTCTTCAATATTAAAGGGAGATGAAGAAATTACTGTTGATACAAAGGCTTTAGAGGAGTTATTTAAAAATGCTCTTAATAAAGAGGATTTAAAGGTTAAGGTTGAGTCACTTAAATCAAGTGAAGTTTCTGCAATGTTAGAACTTGGTGAACAGTCAAGAAGAATGATGGAAATGAGTGCTATGTATGGTATGGGAAATATGGCTATGCCTAAGGATGAAACCCTTGTGCTTAACGGAAACAACACTTTAGTTAAAGACCTTGTAAATATGAAGGATAACAAAGATGTTTCAGATTTACTTTGCAAACAGATTTATGACCTTGCAGTTATGAGCAATCAGCCTTTGTCCCAATCTCAAATGACAGAATTTATTGCAAGAAGCAATAAAATTATGGAAATGCTGGCAGAAAAATAATCCTTGTCGGCTATTGAAAGTTTTGCTCACAAATGATATACTTGTGTTGAAAGTGAAAAGAGGTGTATGATATATGGATAATTCAAGATTTATGCCAATTATTTTACTGGAAGATATAGTGGCTTTTCCAAGATGCAGCTACACTTTAAGCCTTGATAATGAAGAATATGTTGAGGCAGTTAAGGCTGCTATGGGAGCAGATAACCTTGTAATTTTAGTTAATGCCAGAGATTACAATGAGGGAATGAGAGAAAATAATATTTTCAGAATTGGTACAGTAGCTAAGATTAAGTCTGCCATGAGGGGATTTGACGGTGGAATAAAAATGACTGTTTCAGCTAAGGAGAGAGCTTTTATTGATTCAGTTCAAAAACACAGTGATTTTTCTCTTGCTCAAATTGAATCTATTGTTGAAGTTAATTCATCTGACAGAGAAAGATGTGAAGCTACAGTTTCCGTTTTAAAGGATTTGTATGATAAATACAGGGGTATTGTGCCTGTTATGACAGCCTCTATTACAAATGAAATTAAAAACCAAAATGACCTTGGTGTTTTGTGTGATAAGCTTGCAGATAAAATTGTTAAGGATTTTAAGGATAAAAGAGATATTCTTGAAGAAACTGATGTTTATGAAAGAGGTATTGGTGTTATAAGGCTTATGGAAAAGGAAATCCATAGAGCTAATGTTAAAAATGATATTATGATGAAGGCTAGAACCAATATGGAAGAGGCCCAAAAAGAATATTTCCTTCGTGAAGAATTAAGAGCAATTAATGAAGAACTTGGAGATAAAAGTGGTGTAGGCGAGGAAATTAACGGTTATAGAGAAAGAATGAAGGACTTGTCTATGCCTGACTATGCTGTTGAAAAGCTTGAAAAAGAATTTGAAAGACTTAAAAGAAGCAATCAGGCATCAGCAGAAGGCTCTGTTATAAGGGATTATATTGAAAATGTACTTTCACTTCCTTGGGGTAAAATGAGTAAAGAAAATAAATCTCTTAAAAAAGCCGAGCAAATTTTAAAGAAAGACCATTACGGACTTGAAAAAGTTAAAGAAAGAATAATTGAATATCTTGCTGTAAGAGGTAGAGTGGATAATCCTCATGCACCTATTCTTTGTCTTGTAGGACCACCTGGTGTTGGTAAAACATCTATTGCAAAGAGTATGGCTAGAGCTTTAGGCAGAGAATATGTAAGATTAAGTCTTGGTGGTATTAGTGATGAGGCTGAAATAAGAGGTCATAGAAGAACATATCTTGGTGCTATGCCCGGAAGAATTATAAGTGCTATGAAACAGGCTAAGGTTTCAAATCCTCTTATTCTTTTAGATGAAATTGACAAAATCGGAAAGGACTATAAGGGGGACCCATCAGCAGCCTTTTTAGAGGTTTTAGACGGTGAGCAGAATGTTAATTTCAGAGATAACTATATTGAAATGCCTTATGATTTAAGCAAGTGTCTTTTTGTCTGCACAGCTAACAGCCTTGACACTATTCAAGGTCCATTAAAAGACAGACTTGAGATTATAGAGCTTTCAAGCTACACTGCTGAAGAAAAACAGCAGATAGCAGAAAATTATCTTCTTCCAAAGCAGTTAAAGGAAAATGGACTTACAAAATCTCAGCTTAAAATAAGACCTGCGGCTATTAGAGAAATTATTGAAAGCTACACAAGAGAGGCAGGAGTCAGGTCCTTAGAAAGACTTATTGGAAAAATTTGCAGAAAAGCCGTTAAAATGCAGATTACAGATGAAGAACCTGTTACTGTTACAACTAAAAATCTTGAAGAGTTTTTAGGCAAGAAAATGTTTAAGCCTGAGGCTATTAACAAAAAAGACGAAGTTGGTATTTGCAGAGGTCTTGCGTGGACCAGTGTTGGAGGTACAACTTTAAGTATTGAAGTTAATGTTTTAAAGGGCAAGGGCAATTTTAAAATTACGGGTAATGTTGGAAAGGTTATGGAAGAAAGCTACAATGCAGCTTTAAGTTATATTAGAGCTAATGCAGGAGAGCTTGGAGTGGATATTGATTTTGAAAATACTGATGTTCACATTCATATTCCAGAGGGTGCTACTCCAAAGGACGGCCCATCAGCAGGTATAACTATGGCTACTGCTATGGTTTCAGCTATGACTCATAAGCCTGTAAGACGAGATATTGCAATGACAGGTGAAATAAGCATAAGAGGCAGGGTAATGCCTATTGGAGGACTTAAAGAAAAGGTGCTTGCAGCTAAAAGAGCAGGTGTTAAAAAGGTAATTATTCCTGTAGACAATGCCCCTGACCTTGATGAAATACCTGAATATGGCAAGGCTGATATGGAATTTGTACTTGCAGAGGGTATGAACGAAGTTTTATCAAATAGTTTAGTTTAATAAATGAAAATAGAGTTGGCAAAAGTCAACTCTATTTTTATGGATAAATTATTCAATATTTGAAATTTTAATACTTCTTGGCTCAACAGGAGTAGAGAACACAATTTGTGTACTTGTTTTGCCAAATTGCTGAAGTTTTCCTATAAAAACATCTAAATCCATTGTACTTGGAAATGCTACTTTTAAAAGCATACTGTATTCACCTGTAACACAGTTACACTCTAACACATTTGGTTCATTTTGTATAAAAGGATAAAACTCAGGCTTTAAGGTTGGGTCCATAGCAAGATTAATAAAGGCTGTAATATGATAGCCAAGTTTGTGTTGGTCAATAGTTGTTTTAAAACCTGTAATAATTCCCTGTTGTTCTAAATGCTCAATTCTTATTGATACGGCAGGTGATGATAAAAATACCTGTTCTGCAATAGCTTTTAAGGGAGTTCTTGCGTTTTCCTGCAATATATCTAAAATTTGTTTGTCTATTTTATCCAATGTAGGCACCTTCTTATTTAATAAAATTAAGTTTTATTCTATGATAACACATATTTTTAAGTATGTCTACCTAAAAAAATAAAATAATTAAATAGAATACAAAAATCTAATTTTAAAAATATGTAGAAAAAAATTTGTTATTGTGGTATGATATAATAAAGAATTTTGCAAATATTAGCTTTTGAGGTGGTTTTTATGGGAGAAAATTTAACATTACTTACTGATTTATATGAGCTTACAATGATGCAAGGTTATTTTAAGGAAAATGATAAAAATAAAAATGTAATTTTTGACGGATTTTACAGAAATAATCCCTTTGGAAATGCTTTTTCTATATTTTGCGGACTTGAACAGGTAGTTGATTATGTTAAAAATCTGAAGTTTACAAAAGAAGATATAGATTATCTTCATAGCCTTAATATTTTTGATGATGATTTTTTATCATATCTTTCTGATTTTAAGTTTACAGGCTCAATTTATGCTCTTAGAGAAGGAAGTGTAATGTTTCCAAGGGAGCCTATGATTAAAATTAAAGCACCTATTATTGAGGCACAGCTTCTTGAAACTGCCATTTTAAATATATTAAATCATCAAAGCCTTATTGCTACAAAGGCTGAAAGGGTGTGCTTTGCAGCAGAGGACGGAGTAATGGAATTTGGGCTTAGGAGAGCGCAAGGGCCTGATGCAGGTGTCCTTGGTGCAAGAGCTGCCGTTATAGGTGGCTGTGTTGCTACAAGTAATGTACTTGCAGGCAAATTATTTGATATTCCTGTTAAAGGTACTCACGCCCATAGCTGGATAATGAGTTTTGATGATGAATATAAGGCTTTTAAAACCTATGCAAAGATGTATCCAAATTCCTGTATTTTACTTGTAGATACTTATGATACTTTAAAATCAGGAGTGCCTAATGCCATAAAAGTTTTTAAGGAAATGAAAGAAGAAAATAAAAACTTTAAAAATTTTGGTATTAGACTTGACAGTGGGGATTTAGCTTATTTATCTAAAAAAGCTAGAATTATGCTTGATAAGGCAGGTTTTAGTGAAGCCATAATTTCAGCAAGTAATGACCTTGATGAAAATTTAATTGCCTCTTTAAAATTACAGGGAGCTAAAATTACTTCTTGGGGTGTAGGTACTCACCTTATTACGGCTAAAGAATGTCCAAGTTTTGGCGGAGTTTATAAACTTGCCGCAGTTGAAAATGAAAAGGGTGAATTTGAGCCTAAAATTAAATTATCTGAAAATACAGATAAGGTTACAAATCCTGGAGATAAAAAAATAATAAGAATTTATGAAAAAAATACAGGCAAAATTAAGGCTGATTTAATTTGTCTTAATGATGAAGAATTTGATGAGTCTAAGGATTTTACAATATTTGACCCTAAAGAGCCTTGGAAAAAGACTACCTTAAAAGGTGGAGAATATTTATTAAGAGAAATGTTAGAGCCTGTATTTATAAATGGAAAATGTGTCTATAAAAATGAAAAGACTATGGATATAAGAGAATATACAAAAAAGGAACTTTCAACCTTGTGGGAAGAAAGTTTAAGGCTTACAAATCCAACAAAGGTATATGTGGATTTATCAGATAAACTTTATAATATGAAAATACAAATTTTAAAGGAAATGGGCAGAGGATAATGCTTAAATATATTTTATTTGATTTAGACGGAACTCTTACAGACGCTTATGAGGGAATTACAAATTCTGTAAAATATTCACTTGAATATTTTGGTATTCATATAGAGGATAAAAGTGTTTTAAAAAAGTTTATAGGTCCTCCTTTAAAGGAGTCTTATATGGTTTTTTATGATTTTGATGATGAAAAGGCTAATAAAGCCGTAGAAAAATACAGAGAATATTTTTCTCCAAAAGGCGTTTTCGAAAATAGGGTTTATGAGGGTATTAAAGAACTTTTGGAAAATTTAAAAAATATGGGTTTAAAACTTGTGGTTTGCACAAGTAAGCCACAAATTTATGCTAAAAGGATTACAGAGCATTTTGACCTTGACAAGTATTTTGAATATGTGTGTGGCAGTGAGCTTGACGGAAGAAGAACAAATAAGGCTGAAGTTATAGAATATGCCATAAATAAATTTAACATAGATAAAGATAATGTGATTATGGTTGGGGACAGACTTCACGATATAGTGGGAGCTAATAAAAACGGTATAAAATCTATAGGTGTTTTGTTTGGCTTTGGCTCTGAAAAGGAGTTAAATGAGACAGGAGCTGATTTTATAGCTAAAACTCCTCAGGATATTAAAAATATAATTTGTAACTTAAAGGATTGATTTTATGAAAAAGCTTGTAATAGCTGAAAAACCATCGGTAGCAAGAGATATAGCTAAGGTTTTGGGGTGTAATGATAAGGGTAATGGATATTTGTATAATGATAAGTTTATTATAAGCTGGGCAGTAGGGCATCTTGTAACCTTATGTGAGCCGGAGGAATATAATAAGATTTATAAGAAATGGTCTATGGAAACACTTCCCATTATACCTGAAAAAATAAAGACCAAAACTATAAAAAATACAAAATCTCAATTTGATATTTTAAAAGGACTTATGGATTTAGAGGAAGTAACAAGTCTTATTTGTGCCACAGATAGTGGACGAGAGGGAGAGCTTATTTTCAGATATATTTATGAGCTTGCAAATTGCAAAAAGCCTTTTGAAAGACTTTGGATTTCTTCTATGACAAATAAGGCTATTTCAGACGGCTTTAATAATTTAAAAGATGGCTCAGAATATGATAATTTATATACTTCTGCAAAATGCCGTTCAGAGGCAGACTGGCTTGTAGGAATAAATGCCTCAAGAGCTTTTTCCATAAAATATAATGCACTTCTTAGTATAGGCAGAGTTCAGACTCCAACTTTGGCTTTAATTGTTGAAAAGAAAAAAGAGATAGATTCCTTTGTTGTTACAGAATATTTTGAAGTTGAGGCTGATTTTGAAAAATACAAGGGCACTTGGATAAATGATAAAGAAGAAAGCAAAATAAAAACAAAAGAAGAAGCAGATATTATAGCAGAAAAGGTTAAGGGTAAGGAAGCTAGGGTTTTATCTGTAGAAAATGAGGAAAAGAAAATATTACCTCCTCTTTTATTTGACCTTACGGAACTTCAAAGAGAATGTAACAGAAAGTTTGGCTTTTCAGCTAAGAAAACTCTTGATATAGCTCAAGCTCTTTACGAAAGCAGAAAAATGATTACATATCCTCGTACAGACAGCCGACACCTGTCTGATGATATGATACCAAAACTAAAAATAGTCCTTACTAAACTTTTTAATACAAATGATTATAAGCCTTATGCAGAAAAATTACTTACTTTAGAAAATTTACCTATAACAAAAAGAATTGTAGATAATACAAAAATAAGTGACCACCATGCAATTATTCCAACAGAGGTTAACATAAATCTATCAAGGCTTACTTCTGATGAATTTAAGGTTTATGACCTTATTGCAAGGAGATTTATGCAAGTGTTTTATCCTCCTTATGTTTATTCGGCAACAAAAATTATTACTCTTTGTGAAAATGATAAATTCATAACTAGGGGAACTACCGTAATTAATAAAGGCTGGCAGGAATTAAATATAGTATCAGAAAAGGAAAAGAAGAAAAAAGATGAGCCTTTGCCTGCTCTTAATAAAGATGATATATTTACAACAAAGACCTCAAAGGTAATTTTAAAAAAGACAAAACCACCTACACCTTATAATGAAGCAGGTTTATTGTCTGCTATGGAAAATGCAGGAAGGTTTGTTGATGATGAAAACTTAAAAGAACAGCTTAAAGAATCGGGACTTGGTACTCCTGCAACAAGGGCTGCCATAATAGAAAGACTATTAAAAGTAGGATATATTAAAAGGGAAAAGAAGTACCTTGTTCCAACAGAAAAAGGCATAAAGCTTATTGAAATTGTACCACCTGAGTTAAAATCTCCGGAAACTACAGGAAAATGGGAAAAAGGACTTACTTCAATTTCAAAAGGCAAGATGCAAAGAGAAAAATTTATGAACAGCATAAAAAGATATGTTTCATATCTTGTAGAACAATCTAAAATAGGAGAGTGCAAGGTTTTATTTGCCGCCGATAAAAAAAGAGGTAAAATAAAGGCAAATATTTTAGGCACTTGTCCAAATTGTGGAGGAAACATACTTGAAAATTCAAAGGGTTATTACTGCACAAACTGGCGACAAGGCTGTAAATTTACAATTTGGAAAAATTCACTGTCAAATTACAGCTTAGAAGTAACTCCTGATATTGTAAAGTCTTTACTTGAAACAGGTGAAGCTAAAAATATGCCAATAATGTATATGGGACTTCATTCAAGGGCAGATATTATTTTATCTAAAGATAATTTAGGCAGACTTGAAGTGGCTAATATAAAAACTAACGAGGCAAATTAGCCTAAAATATCTTCACCCATATCATACAAAAGCTCGTTACACTCAATAATATCAAGGTTATTATTTATTGCATAAATTATTATGCTATCTCTTTTAACTCTTGGATAGAGTTCACTATGACCTGCAATTCTTAAAAGCCTTTGAGTGTTTGTAATATCAAGTGCCATACCGAATATAAGCTGAATAAGCTTATCTCTTGACGGATTTTTTTTGCCTGAAAATATTTCATAGGCATAAACGGTGTTAAGATTTGATTTTTCAATGGCTTTTGCTTTATTTATGTTTTTATCTTTTAAGAGTTTTTCTAAATATTCAGATAAATTTTTATTTATAAGTTCATCTCTATTTGAGCTTAAATATGTATTTATGTTGTTATTTTCTAAGGCTTTTAAAAGTTCGTCGGTTTTCTTTTTCATAATATTCCTCCTTAATTAAGAATATTATAGATTATTTTTAATAAAATTTCAATAGAAAGTAGGCTAAGCAGTGGGTAATACTTCAAACTACAAATTATCTCAATATAAAGAAATAAGATATTTAAACGATAAAAAAACTGTCTGTCTTGTCTATAATATACAAAAGGATATGGTTTGTGTTAAAAAAATAATAGATAACACTTTAAAGTCTATTTATGATAAATTAAAAAATTTTAAAGGTTCTTTGCTGCCTGAAATTTATGATATTTTTGAATATGAAAAAAGCTATATTGTTATAGAAGAATTTATAAAGGGAAAAAATCTTGAATATGCTATAAAAAATGAAGGTGTTATTTCAAGGGATAGGGCAATAAGCTATTTAATTGATATTGCAAACACTCTATCTTTAGTACATAATATTGGAATTGTCCATAGAGATATTACTCCCGATAATGTTGTAATTGATAATAACAATAGGGCAAGACTTTTAGATTTTGACATAGCAAGAACAGCAGGCAAAATTAAATCCACAGATACTACCATTTTAGGTACGGCTGGTTTTGCCTCTCCTGAACAGTTTGGCTTTGCACAAACTGACAAAAGAAGTGATATTTATTCTCTTGGAGTTCTTTTAAATTATATGGTAACAGGTCATATTATTCAGGATAAAATAACAGATGACAGTATTTTAAAGCCTGTTATATTAAAGGCTACCAAGATAAATCCTGAGGACAGATTTTCAAATGTTAATGAAATGGTTAATTCTTTA
>JBJFFW010000261.1:0-12073 GCA_051892075.1 Lachnospirales bacterium | reverse complement strand
AGTTTAAACATTCTGCCAGGTGTAATTTGAGTGTGAACAAAGCCAATATTTAATAAATTCCCCAAAAGAGATAAAACCATTGCAGCAATTATTCCCATAAAAATATTGCCAAGTAATAAAGAAAAAATCATTATTGTAAGAATAAAAATTTTAACGGTTTTATTTGAAAAGAAATTTTTTAAATCATTTTTTGATAAATTTCCAAGAGAAGAAAATTCTCCTCTTGTTTCCTTTACACCATTATTTATAACAAAGCCTTCACTATCAGCAATAACATAAGTATAATTTGAGCCAATTTTATCATTAAAATTAAAATCTTCCTTTGTATTAATATAAATTATTGCTCCTCCTGCTTCTTTATCAATAGTATCACAGCTTAACTTTCCATCTGTAATTGAAAACTCAGGCACATAATCCTTAAATATGCCCTCAACACCACCAAACATATTATAAATTCTGTAAAAACCTGTCATAGTAATTAATGCACACAAAAATGAAAATACAATTAAATATATTGCCACCTTAAAAGCCCCATTATACACAAGCTGACCATATTCGTGAAATTTATATATTGATATTTTAAATTGTTTAAATAAACTCATTTTATTCCTCCAAAAAAATATAACTTATTTTATTTTACTACATTTTAGGCAAATATACAAACATTTTTCTAATAGATTTATTAATATAGCAATTTTTTATGGCAGCATATTTGTTATTTACATATTTTTCTTCAATATTTAATTTTTTAGCCACATCTATATCTATATAAGCTGTATCATTTTTTAAATAGCCAATTTCATCTGTACTTGTCCATTTTCTCTCACTTGGCAAAATATCTACAGCCTTTTTGTATCCAAGCCTTAATCTTTCTGATTCTGAAATTTTTGATGAACCAAAAACCCTGTTATTATGGGAATTATTTATATAGCTTATTAAAGCCACATTTTCATAATCACAGCCTGTGTTATAAATTTCAAAAACCTTATTATTCCAAAACTCTGTATTGTACTTATGATTTTCCTTTGAAAAACTTTCAACTGACACATTTAAAGCTACAGGCTTATTTAAAAAATATTTAATACTATTTCTTAGTAAATTTATATCATTATTTTCATTAACTTTTATTCCAACCCAGTCTATATACTCCTCTTTTGGTGAAGATTGAAAATTATTTTCCAAATCCACAATCCACATTAAAGAAGTAAGGGGAGAAATTTCTCTTAAAATAGCCGCATTTTTATTATAAAGAAAGGTATTTGTACCATAATCAAATGCAACAAAGCACTTTGGATAAATACTGTTTATACATTTTGAAATATATTCAATATTTGTAATAGTGTTATCTATTATAAGCATTGGGGTTTTCCCTTTTGATACACCTTCAATTATAAAACTTGCAGGGAAACTTTCATCATTTTTAATATGCTTAATATAAACATCATTTTTTGTATTTGTTTTATTTTCAAAATCCTTAATTCCACTAAAAGCATACTCTCCGTCTAAACATACACCACTCATACATTTGTCCTTTTCAAGGGCTTGTCTTTGTCTTTTTGTTTCTATATTTATTACACAGGGATAAACCTTATCCTCTTTTACAATCATATCTTCTGATAAACTAAAAGTACCTAAAAAAACAAAGACTATAATTAAAAGAACAAATATTTTTTTCAAAATTATTCCTCCTGAAGATAGGTGTTAATAGCTTCAAGATAATGGCAAGGACAGCCTAATTTATTGAAAATTCTGTATTTTTCTTCAAAGGCATCATAGGGAATTGATTTTCTTCCACCTTTATTTGCAATATCCCAGTATTTTTTCATAACTTCAAAAGGAAGAAAATAATATTCCTCCTTATCCTCACAATGCACAAGCAAAAAAGCTACTCCACCCTGTTTTTTAAAACACTCCATAAATTCCACCTGATGACTGTGAATATTTTGAAGGGGCAGTCTGCCTTGATTAGTTTCTTTGGCGTCAAAACACACAGGAATACCTTGAACAGCACCAATATAATCAATAGTTGATTTTTGGTCAAAATAGGCCTCGGTAATAACCCCTTTTGACTTATCAAATTTAGTAGGTGTAATAGGAGTTGGTATCTTTTGTATTATTGCCAAATTTCTTTCCTTATATACCCTGTTTGTCATATTTATCATTTCTTCAAAACTGTTTCCTCTTAAACCTCTGCTGTTCCAATAGCCCATAAAAACTATCCTTTCTCAATTTCTTTTATTGCCCACAAAGCACTTTTACTTATTTCCTCTCTCTCATCTTCCGCAAAGTGATATAAAATATCCAAAGCTTTTTTATCTTTCATATTTCCAAGAGCAATTATGGCATTTCTCTGTAAAATTTTCTTACCTCTCCAGCCTGCCGCAGTTTTGCCAAAAATATTTTTAAATTCTTTATTTGAAATATTTAAAAGCTCATAAATTTTAGGATAAGCATATTCACTTTCCTTATTTATAAGCTTATTTTTTATGCAGGCTCTCTGGCAAATATCACAGCCATAAATTTGTCTGCCAATGGCTCTGGCTTCAAAATCAGAAAGGACCCCCGACTTTTGGGTAATATAAGATATACATTTTTTATAATCAAATTTATCTATTCCTATTGCCTTAGTTGGACAGGCTTTAATACACCTTTCACATTCTCCGCAATTATCTGAAACTTCCTTATTATTAACATTCCATTTTTCAAAGGGAACATTTGTTAAGGCATATCCAATAAAAAACATACTACCTATTTTTTCATTTATAATACCAAAATGCTTTCCTCTATAACCTAAACCACATCTTATGGCAACCTCTCTGTCGATTAAAGGCCCTGTATCGGCAAAATTAGCTACTTCATAATCACATAAAAGCTCCTCTTTTATATGATTAAGATATCTGATAGCTAAAATGTGGTAATCCTCCCCTACTGCTCCTGAAGAAATATTCCCTCTTAAAAAATCATCATCTATTTTTCTATATTTAAAATTATAAGGAATACCTATTGCCACAAGACTTTTACAATCTGACATAGTAAGCCTTGGATTTAGCCTTTTTTCAACATCATATCCTACAAATGGTACATCTGAAAGCAATTTTTTGTCAATATCAAAAGGCTCAGCCTTGCCAACACCTGCAATAATATTAAGTTTTTCCGCTATAATCTGAAGTTTGTTGTGCAAAATACTCACCTTTTATACTAAACTATAGTCTGATTATATCACAATATTATGAAATTAACAAGTTTCATAAATTTGTAAGCAAATAACTCTTGCAATTATTAAGGTTTTCTAATATAATAAGTGTTTGTAAGCGAATTTATTATAGAAATTATTAAGAGGTGACTTTATGTCAAGCAGAAACCGTTATTCCGGTTCCTATAGATTTAAAACTAATTCTCAAAAGCCTATGATTTTCCCCATGCAGCCATCTAATGCCGGCAGGAAAAGTTCATCTCCCAGAAGAAGAAGCAGAGGTTCAGGTTTTAATATTAATTTAAGACCTTTTTTATTCTTAATTGCCGTTGTCTTTATTATTGTTGGTTTGGGTTATATGGCTTTTTCAAGACAGGCTCTTGCTGTTATGGTAAATGGTGAGGCTGTTGGATATATTAAAGATATGAACACTACTGAAGAAGAAGTTAATGCACTTATTCTTGCAAAACTTAAAGAAGATGTAGGCAATAATATTGAAATTAATGAAAAAATTACTCTTGAAAAAGTAAACAGTATTTTTAAAAATGTTTCAAATAATGCCGAAGGCGTTATTGCACAGGTTTGTAAGGCTGTTACCTATAAACAGGAGGCTACTAAGATTGTAATTGACGGAAAACAAGCTTGTATCGTGTCAAATGCTGATGTAGCTAAAGATGTATTAAATACCATACTTAGTAATTATAAGCCTAGTGACGGTACTACAAATCCTGAATTTGCAGCACAGGTTAAAACAGAGGCAGCCTTTGTTGAGAGTACGGAAGTTGCTGATAAAGATACGGCAGTAAAGCTTTTATCCCAAACTAAGCAGGAAGAAAAAATCCATACTGTTGTGCAGGGCGATACTTTTGCAAGTATTGCAAAAAATGCCGGTATGACAGAAGCTGACCTTTTAAAGGCAAATCCGTCTATTACTGCTGAAACTAAGACTAATTTATCTATTGGTCAGCAGATTAAAGTAATTATGACTGTTCCTACTATAGCTATAAGAACATATAAAATTAATACTAAAACAGTAGATATACCTTATGAAACTGAAAGAAAAGCCGATGATTCTATGTATGAAGGCGAGGAAGAAGAAGTTCAGGAAGGTGTAGACGGTCAAAAAGAAGTTTATGAAAAGGTTGCTTATATTAACGGTACTCCTCAAGGAGCAGCAACTACATCAGAAAAGGTTATAAAAGAACCTGTTACAAGAATTATTAAATATGGTACTTATGAGCCTGATTATGATGATGACGATGATTACGATTATGATGACGAGGAATAGGTTTTAAATCATAATAAAAATTAGACAATAAAAAAACTGCACCAAAATCAAAATTTTGTGTGCAGTTTTTTATTTTTATTGATTTTCACTTATACTATCTTTTGCTTTATAATTTTCAACATAATCTCTATATGTTATTGCCATTTTATTGCCTGTAAGTTCAACAAATTTTTCTTTATCATTAGGGTTTATTTTAATTTCAACACTTATCATTTTGTTGTCACCCTTATTAACTATAGTTTTATTTTTAAGATTAGCAAAAAATTCTCTTGTATCATTACTGCTGTCATAGTCATAATCATAAGAAACATCACCAAGAAAATTAACTCTATGCTCTGAAATATACATATTGTCTTTATCATATAAATAAAAATCCCTTGTGATATTAGGTTCAACATCAGAATAATACTTGCTGTGACTTACAACATATTTTATACTGCCTAAAGAAACAGACTCATCTTCTGTAACCTTAAAACTTTTGTAAATTCCACTATCCTTATAATATAGTGTTGAGCCGTCTTGTGGAAAACTTAAATTAAATTCTTCAACTACAGTGTTAGCCAAAACACCGTCTTCATATTTAATATAATTTCTTTCTAAGCAATACACTCCAAAGCCTACTCCAAAAACAACAAAACCAATTACAAGAAAAATTGCTGAAATTTTAGCAAGTTTATACTTTGTTTTGTCCTCGTATTCTTTAAAATAATATGTAAAATACAAATACTTAAACACAAGAATAAGTACAACAACAGAACAAACACAAACACCAAAACACATTATGCTAAATCCCAAAAGAGGATAGCCTGAAAAGGTAAATATAACTAAAGCACCTAAAGCAATAATTAAAAACACCGTAAAAACTGTGAAAGGTATAATAAAAACTAACATTAAAATTCTGAAAATCCACAAAATAGCTTTAAGTGTAACAATAGATGCAGTATTTTTTAACTTATGCTTTTTGTCATCAAAGGATAATATATCCTCTCCATTTACCTTAAAATTTATAAATCTGTAAATACTAATAATTAAAACTGTAACGGCACATATAAGATAAGCAAACAAAAGACCATAGGAAACAAAGAGATTAATTCCCTCTCCCTCAGGCAAATAATGAATTAACCACCTGCAAATCTTTAAAGTAACAAATCCAATTCCGCTTAATAATAAAACAGTTAAAATAACTATTCCAATAGTTTTAATTGCTATTGATAATTTACTTTCTTCTAATTCAAGCTCATTATTGTAATCGTCATTGTAAAAATCTTCAACAAGCTTTTCTCTCTCGTTTTTAGCCATTTATATCCTCCTATCATTTATATCTTTTAGTATATTTTAACATACATTAAGATATTTTACAATTAAATATTATAATAGGATTTCGATATTATGTTACAGCATTTCTATTTTTTTGTAACTCTAAAAACAAGAGAGCCTTCATACTCATAAGGTCCATAGGCTGTGAAAAATATTCTGCCGTCAACAGGAGAATAAAGTTTTTCCAAAATAGAACCGTCATAAGGGTCCATAATATAGCCTAAAATATCACCACTATTTACATAATCATTTACATGGGCACATTTGTGAAACACACCAGCCTTTGTAATTCTTACAGAGGCAACATCTCTTGACTGAATAAGAGTTGAATTTTCTCCATTATCTACAGGAATATTTAAAATACCCTTTTTAGCTAAAAATCTCTCAACACTTTTTACAGTAAGTCCACCTGCTTCTTCATTAATTCTTGCAGTAGTACCAATATAAAGCGAAAAGGCTCTTGTTCCCCAAATCTGCCAGTTATAATTAAGAGTAGTTGTGTCATAAGGTCTTGAATTTCTTACATAAACATAAGGCAAGCCAAAATCTTTAGCATCTTCCACATCTTCATATCCTGTGTGCATCATTCTTACATGAGGAGTAAATCTTCCAGGTCTGTAGTGGCTTGTAAAATGAATACCATATTTAAAATCTTTTACATACTGAAAAACAAAATGAGCTATTCTTTGAGTGGTTTCACCTAAATCATATCCCGGGAACATTCTGTTAATATCAGTATTATCTAATGCCCAAAATCTTTTTTCAATATTTATTGAAAAATTATTTACCGTTGGTATAACAACTATCATTTTACCCTTTTCAATTTTATTATCCTTTTCAAGCTCTGTAAGTCTTGCCACAATTTGAGAACAATTATACATTTGCTGAGCTTCATTTCCCCTTGTAGCACCTACAATAGCCATTGATTTTTCACATTTTGGATTGTCATAATCACCAAAAACAAATGCTGTTACTCTCATTGTATCTCTATAAGGTGATTGAAGAGAAAAAATAATTTCTTTTTTCACTTTTTAACACCTCCTAAAACTCTTGCCACAAGGGAGCCTTCATAAACAACAGGATATTCTCTTATGGTAAATAAAAGTCCGTCATTTGGAGCTACAACAGAAGATTTAACCTCTCCTGTTAAAGGGTCAACAATTTCACCAATTAAATCTCCCTTTTTTAAATATGAAGCGTGATTTTGTTTTTGAACAAATATTCCGGAGGATTCGGCATTTAAAAAATAAACTTCTTTTCCTAAAGAATTTATGGCTTTATGAGGTTTAGCCTCATATACATTATCCCCAAGCCAAATTCCCATATCCTTCATAATATTAAATATACCATCTGTAAGCTGAATACAATAATCCTTTGTAATTCTCATACCTACACCTGCCTCAATAACAACACAAGGCACATTTTTAACATTAAGGGAATAGCAAAGTGTAGACTCCAATACTGTAGCATTAGGGTGAACCCAAAGAAAATCCAAATTCAGCTTTTCAGCTATAGGCAAAAGACTCTCTCCCATATTTTCATTAATTCTCGCCTGTGGAATTTCAGTAAGAAAAATATTTGAAGCATGAATATCAAGAACAAGGTCTGAGCCTTCTAAACTTTCTACTATATCACAAGCCACAATATCTACCATTGTGCCATGGCTGTTTCCCGGAAAAACTCTGTTCATATCAAGGTCAAAAGACGGAATACCTCTTTGTATGGAATCAATACCAAGAGGATTTGTGGCAGGATAAATATCTACAACACCATTTAAAAACTCAGGATTTTTTTTAATTCTCTGTGCCACCATATAAGCTACATACTGTCCCTCAAGCTCATCACCATGAGTACCTGTAACTATTGATAATCTTTTGATATTTCTTTTATCCTTTACATTATCACTAATATATCTGCATCTTTTAATTTCCAAAACCTCATCTACAGGGAGCTGGGTGGAGGATATTACCTCTACCTTTTGAATCATAAAATCTCACCAACCTTAACTGTAATTTGTGAGTTTTGAGTAACTATTCCTTTTTTAGATGCAAAACAGCCTCTCTCTACACTACAGTCATAGCTATCTCTGCCATGAGATAATTTTATGTAACCATAATCAACTACATACTTATTAGTAGGGTCAATAGCATACCATGAACCATCAACATAATACTCTACCCACGCATGAGTTTCACCATCACCCTCAATAAAGCCTGCAACATATCTGGCTGGAATTTTAGCATTTCTCATAAGGGCTATAGTAATGTGGCTGTAATCCTGACATACTCCCTTTTTCAAATTAAAAGCATCTGATGCCTTTGTTTCTGTATTTGTTTCGCCCTTTTCATAGGTCATATAATCATAAACAGCAAAAGCTATAGCCTTTGCATTTTCAAAAACATCATCACCTAATGGAATAGTTTTTGAAAATTCCATCATTTCATCACTTAAAACAGTGTACTGACTTGGATATAAAAATACCCTGTCAAGTTCTTCCATAATTCTGTATTTGCTAAGAGAGGCTTTACCCTTTACAGAAAATAGAAAATTATTATGTTCTCTGTTAATAGTACCATTTATGGTTTTGTTGCCAAAAGAATCTCTGCCTATTGTATACTTACATTCAGGCTCAACAATAATTTCTTCATCATATATTCTCTGAAAAATATGATTTTTTGGCAAACACTTTAATATAAAATTATGATTTATAATAGGCAAATCAAAATCTATTTTTGTCGTAAATTCAAAGTTATATGTTTTCATATCATTCTCCTTATCAGCCTAATTAAATAATTTTCCGATACAGGCAGCAATCTTTTCAGCATCAGGTACTTTTCCAGGCACAAGTAAACTATTTAGCTCACTGCACCTGTTTTCAGTATCAAGATGACCTATGTATCTTAAAAGTCGTCTTTCACATCCTTCAATTTTGTAAAGACTTCTTCCAAATCGACAGAATAAGTCTATTCTTTCCATATATTTTCCTGCTTTAATGGTATCTCTTATATTATCGTCAATAATATAATCATCTACCGCACCCCAAAAGCTCATTAAATTATCAATTACAATTTGAAGGTCATAAATTCTTACTCTTTCATTAAAAAGTCTTGTAACATTGTTATAGGCAAGCTGAATATAAGCAACACTTTCTGTGTCAATCTGCTCTCTTAAAACAATGGAATTATCATAAGCCTTTGAAAGAGAAGAAGCTATACTTGAGGGACAATCCGGGTCAGCAATCATCATTTTAATAAACTGATTTTTGTCCACTACATCAAGCTCTATTCCAAGTTTATTGCAAAATTCCTTATAAGCCTCTTGGTCATAGTCCACCATTCTGTCATAAAATTCTGTTAAAATATGTGCAAGCTTATAAGCTCTTTCTGTATATCTTCCAAGCCAATATAAGCTGTTCGCCTTACTTACTGATACATTATCCATGTGTCTTTAAAGCCTCCTCCCTGTGATGAGTTTACTACAAATGAATTAGGATTTCTTGAAAATCTGGTTAAACCACTGTTCCAAACCTTAATATCCTTACCTGTTATAACAAAAGCTCTTAAATCAGCCTTTCTTGGTACTGTAGAAACTCCGTCATCATCTAAAATCTGCAAATCAAGAAAATCTATAATTTCCTGAGCAATAAATCTTCTTGGATTATGCTCTATAATAGTTTTAAGTTCATCAAGTTTTTCTTTTGTTAAATCTCTGCCAAATACAACACCATATCCACCAGCTTCACTAACATCTTTAATAACAAGCTTTTCAATGTTATCCAAAATATATTTTTTATCCTCTTTGTAATATGGAATATATGTAGGAGCATTTTTCAAAATTGGTTCTTCACCTAAGTAATATTTTATCATAGATGGTACAAAATAGTAAATACCTTTATCATCGGCAACACCATTTCCTGGAGCATTTATTATTGCTACATTTCCCTTTCTGTAGGCTTCCATAAGATGAGGTATTCCAATTACAGAATCCTGCACAAAGGTCATAGGGTCAAGATAATCATCACTTAATCTTCTGTAAATTGCACCGACTCTTTGATGAGCTGAATTGAAAGTCTTGTAATAAACCTTATCGTCTACTACTTCCAAATCCTCTGGGAAAGCAAGAACAGAGCCTGTCTTTTCAGCAAGATAAGAGTGTTCAAAAAATGCTGAATTATATCTTCCTGGAGTTAACACAACTGTAATTCCACCACAATTTACATCACTAAACATTTGTGATAGGAGCTTTGCATAATTTCTGTTATCTACAATATGATTTTGCTCAAAGGTTTCAGGACTTATTCTTCTTGTAATATCCCTTGCAATCATAGGATAAGACGCTCCTGATGGCACTCTTAAATTATCCTCTAAAATATACCAATCATCAGGTGCTTCAACAAGGTCAATACCTGAAATATGATTATAAATATTAAGAGGAGGCACAATATTTTTGCACTCTGCCATATATCCCGGTGCATCATAAACATACTCCTCTGGTACAACCTTATCTCTTAATATGTATCCACTTCCTGAATAAATATCATTTAAAAATAAGTTCAAAGCTCTTGCTCTTTGAATAAGCCCCTTTTCAAGCTTAGAAAAAACTTTTCCGTCAATAACTCTTGGTATAGCATCAAAGGGAAAAAGCTGCTCAATAAATTTACCGTTTTTATACAAGCTGAATTTAACTCCATAACGGTCAAGAGTTTCATTCACTCTTTCCTTCTGCTCTCTTAAAAGCTTCATAATATTCCTCCTTCATAAAAAATAAAAGGCATACCCTTTTATAATTAAAGTGTACGCCTTCATACTCAAAAAAATTATTATAAATATAGTATATCACCATAAAAAAATATGTCAATAGAAAAAATAGCTATAATTTTTAATTTTTATTAATTTTATATTTGTAAATATACAAAAATTCTCCTAAACTCATTATAAAAATTAAACCTACATAAAACTCTATAATCCTGCCATAAATAAAATATGATATAATTAAGGCTGTCCCAATTATAAAAAATATAATTTGCAAAATCAATAAAATATTATTGCTTTTTAAATTTGTGTTAAATGCCACCCTTTCAGTAAAAGTATTTGAAACACATACACTAAAAATTATAATCAAAAGAGAAAGTATATAACTACTTATTTCAGTAAAATTTATAAGTAATAAAAAAATAATTAAAATCACAAAAATATATAAACCATTAAAAATTTTATGGGAAATATTATTTCTATACTCCCTATCCTTTACTAATTTATCTGATTTATATAAAAAATAAATGTCCATATAACTGTGAGAAACAGAATACACAAAAAATATTATAGATGAAATTGTGTAAAAATAGCTTAGATTATATATGCCAAAATCCAAAATATATGTATAATTACAATAAGCTATAAAAATTGAAAATATAAAATTTAAAAAGGACAATACCAAATTTCCCTTTAATTTAAAAATACTAAACACAAAATATTTTAACATTAAAATAACGGCAGAAAATAAGGCAATATATATAATATTATGTTCAAGATTTATTATGGAATTTTCCACAATATTAAAGCCGTAAAAAGCTTTGTAAACAAAAAACAATATTACATAAAAAATAAGATTAACTATAAAACTAACCACAAAACCACCTCTTTTTATAATTATAACACACTATAAATTTATAAACAACCGTTAGTTTTAATATGCCCTAAACTTGATTTAATTAAAAATTTATTGTATAATACCTTTAAAAATCAAAGGAGAATTTTTATGCAAATTTCAAGCCGTTTTACCATAGCAATTCATATTTTAGCCTGTATAGAAAAATTTAAAAATGATTATAAAGTAACAAGTGATTTTTTATCGGGGAGTATAAATGTAAATCCTGTTATTATAAGAAGAATACTACAACAGCTTAAATCGGCTGAAATTGTAAAGGTTGCAAGAGGAAGCGGCGGTGCTGAAATTGAAAAACCTCTTGATAAAATAACACTTTTAGATATTTATAATGCTGTAGAATGTATTGAAAACGGCAATCTTTTTCAGTTTCATAAAAATCCAAATGAAAATTGCCCTGTGGGAAGAAATATTCATAAGGCACTAGATGACAAACTTTGTAATATTCAAAATGCTATGGAAAAAGAAATGGCTAAAATAACAATGGCAGATATAATTTCAGAAATTAATAAAAATATTGAAAAATAATGGGAGTTTATGCTCCTATTATTTTTTTAAATTTTTTCGTTGTAACTATTGACATTACAACAAACCTATGTTATACTTTCGTT
>JBJFFW010000260.1:0-12091 GCA_051892075.1 Lachnospirales bacterium | reverse complement strand
ATAAATAGTAAAACCATCATTTGCTGCAATATAATAAGTATCTGCCTTTGGCAAATTCAAAGTAAGAAGACAACCTTCCTGATCTACACTTGTTGCAGTACCAAGAACATCACCAGTTGAATTATAAACACTAAGTGTTCTTGAGCTACTTCCTGAACCTCTTGCAACAATCTGAACAAGACCTAAACCCTCTGTAGTAAACTTGATTGCTCTATTAGTAGGAACACCGGTTGTACTATCTAAAGTAGTCTTACCACCAGTCTTATATCTTGAACTAAACTTATCTAAACCTTCATAAGTATAGTTATTTGTTTCAATAATTGAGCCTGAACCTGCAATTATTGTGAAATAATCTGATAAAACTACATCACTAACTTTTGTATCTGTGCCAACAAATGAGTCAAATGTTAAAGAAGCCTTATCTGAAATAGCATTTCCTTCTATTGAAAATGTTGTACTTTCTGAAGATGGTTCTACTAAAAATGTTGTACTTTCTGAAGATGATTCTACTGAAAATGTTGTACTTTCTGAAGATGATTCTGTAGAAGTAGCACCATAAGAAATTGTAATAGAAGTAACCTGGAAAGTTGTGTCAGCAGAAGTAAATGAAATAGTCTGCTCACCCGCTGGAACATTGCTAAACACAAAATCTTCAGCAGAAGATTTTCCAATTGATGTCTTTACTTCTCCATTTATTGTAACAGATGCACTTTTTGAAGTATCAGAAGAACCACACTTACCATTTACTGTAATTGTTGCAACATCACTAAGCTTAACCTTAATATCACCAGTATACTTACCATCAGAAAGACCTGCTGTTACTCCAGTTAAATCAAAGTATGGAAGACCCCCATTAATTTTGCTGTAAGTATATGTATTTGCTGGAACATCTAAAAAGTCTAATTTAGTAAAAGTAATATCTGATGAAGTGAAATTAGTATCATCAACAGCAGTTATTGTAACACTATTTGCAGAATAATCTCTAAGAGTTACTGTATATTCCTTTGAAGTATCAAATGCACCGCTCTGAGTAGTTACTGTATAAGTAGCACCACCCTCATCAACTGTAGCAGAATAATCGTTTGTTCCATCTGATAATGTAAACTCTGTTCCTGCCACAAGACCCGAACAGTTACCAGTTAAAGTATAAGTCTTAACCTCACCAAATGAACCTGTTGTTAAAGTTACTTCAATCTTTGTTGGCTTAAATTCACCACCAGCAAATGATACATCAAGGTCACCATCTGCTGTTTCAGCAGTTGTAAAATCACCTGAAGAACTTGGTTTTGCCATATAAATATTATTACCCTCAAGCGTTGCATATCTTGTTGATTGATCTGCGCTTGCATAAAGTGTAAGAGTACCAGCACTACCTGTAGGAACAGGAATACTAATCTTTGCACCATCTTTAAAAGATAAATTACTAGTAGCTACTTTTACACCAGACCCTACTTCATCAATAATAATGCCATCTAAATTATACCCTGCGCTTAAAGTAGCAGTAGTATTGCCAGATGAGTAGTCCCATGTCTTTGTTGTGCTTGATGTAGTTACTGTACCAGCACTGGCAGTTGTTACCATTCCGAAGCTCATACTTGCAACAGCCACAACAGTAGCTAAAACAGAACTAAGGAATCTTTTAAAAGATTTTTTCATTTCATTTTCCTCCCTTATATTTTCTTTAAATGAGAAAACCTCATTTTAAATGCACCCTTTTTATTTTAGTCTTGAAGATTAAATCTACACCAATTTATAAATCCAAAAGGCTATTTTATCAGGTGGATACACCCTGTATTTGCAATATTTTAAAAAATATTGGCATTTATAACATTTGCAATTCGTCTCTGCAAATATTAGACCACATTTAGTATACTATATTTTAATTAAAAATTCAACTATTTAATAAATACCCATTAAAATTTGTATATTTTAACCAAAATTCTTAATTATTTTTTAACAATTTTACTGATTATTAAGCTTTTAATAAATGTTTTGATATTTAAACCATTTAAAATCCGCATAATTTTTGGAATTACTGCCACAACTATTAGCAAATAAACCAACTAAAGTGCCTGTATGCCTTTTTCTGTCATTTTTTACACCTTCATCACAAAGAAAAGTACAATTATAAAGGATTTCAAATTCTATCCATTTATTATCTTTATTTTTATAATAAAAAGCTCTTGTTTGTCCTTTAACCACAACTTTTAAATTTATTCTATTAAAATCTATTTCTATTTGCTTTATAATTTCCTCGCCCTTATTTCTGTTTATAACAAGTTCAAGACCTTTTAGGGTTCTATTAAATCTTATATATGTAGCAGTAGAATAATAACAGGTTAACCCTGCCTTTTCGTATTCATTTTTAGGCAAAAAATTAAACTCTACCTCTGCTTTATAATTTAATTCTTCTTCTCTATGGAGCAAGGTATTTACAGCCATAATTTCATTTAGATTTCCATTTGATGTGTAAATTCTTAAAGAATTATTAGTAAATTCATACATATTACAATCAGGATTTCTAACCCATAAAAAATCAAGGTCTATTTTACCTAAACTAAAATCATAAATTTGCTTTTTTTCATATTTACAAACAGGTAAATTAGGATAATCATTCTCTAAACTTGGACCATTTCCATTATTGATTTTAAACCAACCATCTTCTGTCCAAGTCACCTTATCTAAGGCTGTTTCTCTGCCTATGGTAGTGTAATTTCCACCATTTGGTCTGCCACAAAGATAGGTACACCACCACTCACCATTTTGTGTATCAAAAATTTTACCATGTCCACACCTTTGAATAGGTGAAAGGCTATCTTTTTGCATCATAACAGGATTATATGGACTTTCTTCATATTCACCATAAAGGCTTTTGCTTCTTGCTACATTAATTCTGTGACCATACCCTGTGCCACCCTCAGCTAATATAGCATAATAATATCCATTATGTTTTAAAATATGGGGTCCTTCAGGGCATCTTTCTCCTGTGCCTTTCCACACTTGTTTTATTTCTCCAACAATTTCACTACAATCATCATTTAAAGGAACTACTGTTATTCCTGGAGCAATTATCATATAATGTTTCCCGTCATCATCTACAAAATGCGAAGGGTCAATATTATCTACAGGAATAATATTAGGCTTAGAATAAGGTCCTTCTGCCTTATCCGATGTCATTACAAGCTGTGACCTCATTGGAATATCATTATCATTATGTCTTAATGTAGCAAAAATATAAAATTTACCATTATAATATGATATATCCGGTGCCCATATTCCCCTAGAGTCCCCTATTTCAGATAAATTAAGATAATCAGAATTTGTAATTGCATATCCTATTATTTCCCAATTTACCAAATCTTTAGAATGAGAAATTGCTATTGACGGAAAATATTGAAATGTAGAATTAACTTTATAATAGTCCTCACCAACTCTCACAACTGATGGGTCAGGAAAAAAGCCCCTGTGAACAGGATTATTGTATTTCATTTTAAGTTCTCCTAAATTATATAAGGGTGTTACAAAATGCAACACCCTTATTTGCACAAATTATTTTAATCTAGCTTCAAGAGCAGCCTTCTGTTCTTCATAACCAGGCTTACCTAATAAAGCAAACATATTCTTCTTATAAGCCTCAACACCAGGCTGGTCAAATGGATTTACACCAAGTAAATAACCACTGATTGCAAGAGCCTTTTCAAAGAAGTAAACAAGCTGACCAAAATGATATTCATCAGTCTTTTCAATTTCAATAATCATAGTAGGCACACCACCGTCAACATGAGCTAAGAATGTACCGCCATAAGCCTTAGAATTAACATACTGAATAGTCTTATCAGCTACGAAGTTAAGACCGTCAAGATTTTCCTCATCAGCCTGAATAGTAATATCCTTTTTAGCCTTATCAACCCATAATACAGTTTCAAAGAGATTTCTTGTACCGTCCTGAATAAACTGACCAATAGAATGTAAATCAGTAGAGAAGTTAGCACTTACAGGGAAAATACCTTTCTGGTCTTTACCCTCTGATTCAGCATATAACTGCTTATACCATTCACCAAACATAGTAAGAGAAGGCTCATAATTAGCAAGAATTTCAATACATTTGCCTTTTCTGCCTAAGATATTTCTCATAGCAGCATACTTTAAGCAATCATTATTAGCTAAATCGTCATTTTTATACATTGTTGCAGCATCAGCAGCACCCTTCATTACAGCATCAACATCAATGCCTGCAGCAGCCATAAGTAAAATACCTACAGGAGTTAAAACTGAAAATCTGCCGCCGATATCATCTGTAATTACAAAAGTTTCATAACCCTCTTTATCAGCAAGAGATTTTAAAGCACCTCTAGATTTGTCAGTAGTTGCAAAAATTCTATCCTTTGCACCTTCTTTGCCATACTTATCTTCAATCATTTTCTTGAAAATTCTAAAAGCAATAGCAGGTTCAGTAGTAGTACCGGATTTAGAAATAACATTAATAGAAAAATCTCTATCGCCAATCATTTCAATAATATCTGATAAATAATCAGAACTAATAGAATTACCAACAAAATAAATATCAGGATAACCAGGATGCTTTTTGCTGTTATACATATTGCCCTTAATAAAATCAAGTGCAGCTCTACCACCAAGATATGAACCACCAATACCAATAACAACTAAAACTTCGCTGTTAGACTGAATTTTCTTTGCAGCAGCCTTCATTCTTTCAAATTCTTCTTTATCATAGTTAAAAGGTAAGTCTACCCAACCAATAAAATCGTTGCCTGCACCCTTTCCTGAATAAAGAAGCTCGCTTGCCATTTTTACAGCAGGTTCAATTTTTGAAAGCTCGTCTGCTCTAACAAAATTTTCAACACCGCTTAATTTTAAAGTAATACCCATTTTAAAAACCTCCGTTTAAAATTTTATTTAAGTTCATCAAGAGTTCCAAAAGTGTAACCCTGTGATTTTAAAGTGTCAATAGATTTAGAAAGTGCCTCTGTGTTTGATTGGGACACTGCGTGAAGAAGATATATAGCTCCGTTATGAGAGCCGTTTATAATCCTGTTATAGGCATTAACTGCCCCAGGCTGATTATTAACCTCCCAGTCCTTATGAGCAAAAGACCAAAATATAGTTTTATAACCCATATTATGTACTACAGCAAGGCTTGTTTCAGTATATGCTCCTTCAGGTGGTCTAAAGAACTTAGCCATAGGCTCACCTGTTATTTTTTTATACTCGTATTCACAATCATTAATTTCCCTAAAAATCTGTTCTTCGGATAAATTAGCCTGATTTAAGTGTTTATAGCTATGATTAGCCACAATATGCCCTTCACTAACCATTCTTTTAACAAGTTCAGGCTCTTTCTTTAAAAAATCTCCCGTACAGAAAAAAGCAGCCTTAACACCTTTACTTTTTAAAACATCAAGAATTGTAGGAGTAAAGCCATACTCATATCCTTCATCAAAAGTCAGATAAATCTTTTTTTCAGAAGTATCCCCAACATAAAAAGCACCATATTTCTTATAATCCACTCCCATTTGAACTCCGGGAGTATTGTGGTCATTTTTATAAACAAAATACCAGCTTCTTTTATCTTTTGATGTTTTTAAAGTATCAAAAATTTCATAAGTTGTAGCCTCAGTTGTTGACTCTATAACAGTTGTAGGCATAATAGTTTCAACATAGGCAGTCTGAACATTATCAATTTCTTTAATATTGTCATTAAGAGAAGCAAGAGCCGCCGCACCTAATATAAAAACCGTAGCTGTGGAAGATAGAAGTTTCAAACAATCCCCTCCCCTTAATCTCTATATCATCTTATAAACAGTATAGCACATTAGTTATATAATTTCCACAATTATTTTTGTATTTTTTTAATTTTTTTATAATAAATGCCACCGATTTAAAACCGATGGCAAATTTAGTATCAAATATTAAATTATACAGGATAAACATGGTTATCAGCATCAGCTAAAGCAGGGTCAATTCCAAATTTTTGAGCCTGTCTAAACTTGAAGAAATCCATAGCCTGCTGTGGGAATAAAGCATAGCTTAATACATCTTCTTCCTGCTCAATATAATCTTTAATTTCCTCTCTAAACTTTTCAAGTTCAGGTTCTATATTATCAGCAGGTCTGCAAGTTATAGGCTTTTCATCACCAATAATCTTTTCCCTAATTTCTTCAGAAATTTCAACAGGAGTCTTACCATATTTTCCTCTTACAATGTCCTTAGTTTCCTTTGGAACCATTTTATATCTTTCACCCATAAGAACATTTAAAACAGCCTGTGTACCTACAATCTGACTTGATGGTGTTACAAGTGGAGGGAAACCTAAATCTTCTCTTACTCTTGGGATTTCCTTTAATACATCATCATACTTATCTTCTGCATTGGCATTTTTAAGCTGGCTTACAAGATTTGAAAGCATACCACCAGGAACTTGGTAAAGTAAGGTAGCAATATCAACAGAAAGCATCTTTGTACTTAAAAGACCTGACTTAATTGCTTCTTCTCTAATTGGCTTAAAATAATCTCCAATTTCTTTTAAAAGATTTTCATCAAGACCTGTGTCGTATTCAGTTCCTTTTAATACGCCAACCATAACTTCTGTTGCAGGCTGAGCTGTACCCATAGAAAGAGGTGACATATCTGTATCAATAATATCAGCTCCGGCTTCAATAGCCTTTAAATAAGTCATAGCTGCCACACCACTTGTATAATGAGAATGAACTTCAATAGGAATATCAACTTCTTCTTTAAGTGCCTTAACAAGTTCATAAGCAGGCTGAGGAAGTAAAAGTCCAGCCATATCCTTAATACAAAGAGAGTCAGCACCTAAATCTCTGTATCTTTTTGCAAGGTCAACAAAATACTTGAGAGTATGAACATCACTTAAAGTATAGCTTATTGCAAGCTGTGCATGAGCATTTTCAGCCTTTGTGGCATTAACTGCTGTTTCAAGATTTCTGGCATCATTTAAAGCATCAAATATTCTAATAATATCAATACCGTTTTCAATACTTTTTCTTACAAAGGCTTCAACTACATCATCAGCATAATGCTTATATCCTAAAAGATTTTGACCTCTTAAAAGCATTTGTAATTTAGTATTTTTACAATAAGACTTAAACTTTCTAAGTCTATCCCAAGGGTCTTCCTTTAAATATCTTAAACATGAATCAAAAGTTGCTCCACCCCATACTTCCATAGAATTAAAGCCAACCTTATCCATTTTATCAAGTATAGGAACCATATCTTCTATTCTCATTCTTGTAGCAATTAAAGACTGCTGACCATCTCTGAGAGTACAATCACATATTTTAATAGGTTTCATTATTTTACCTCCTCATTAACTAAACAACTGTAAAAATATACCAGATGCAATGGCTGAGCCAATAACACCAGCTACATTAGGACCCATTGCGTGCATTAAAAGATAGTTGTTTGGATTTTCCTCCTGACCTACCTTTTGAGCAACTCTGGCAGCCATTGGAACAGCAGATACACCTGCAGCACCAATAAGAGGATTAACCTTGCCCTTTGTAAGCTTACACATAATTTTACCAAAAATTACACCTGCTGCCGTAGAAATAGCAAAAGCAAAAAGACCAAGTACAATAATTTTAAGTGTATCGGCTGTAAGGAAAGTTGCACCATTTGTAGTAGCACCTACACTTACACCAATAAAAATACTAAGTATATACATAAGTGCCTCTGAAGCATGAGCTGCAAGCTTCTGAGTAACACCTGATTCTCTAAACAAATTACCAAGCATAAGCATACCTATAAGTGAAGCAGTATCAGGCAAAATAAGTATAACTAAAATTGCTGTAATAATTGGGAAAAGTATCTTTTCTGTTTTTGAAACAGGTCTTAACTGTTCCATTTTTATTGCTCTTTCTTTCTTAGTTGTCAAAAGTCGCATAATTGGTGGCTGAATTACAGGAATTAAAGCCATATATGAATAAGCTGCAACTGTAACTGTAGAAAGAATTTCAGGAGCAAGTTTAGTTGTTGTAAAAATAGCTGTAGGACCATCTGCACCACCTATAATACCGATTGATGCTGCCTGTTCAGGAGTCATACCAAGGCATAATGCACCTAAAAACGCCGCAAATATACCAAACTGTGCCGCAGCACCTAAAAGAAGGCTCTTAGGGTTTGCAATAAGAGGTCCAAAATCAGTAAGAGCACCTACACCCATAAAAATTAACGGTGGAAAAAGTCCAAGCTCATCACCTTGATAAAGATACCACAATAAGCCACCATGACTGTCTGCTGTAGCCTCTTTCATAAGTCCTGATAAAGGCAGATTGGCAAGCAGCATACCAAAAGCTATTGGAAGTAATAGAAGTGGCTCATATTTTTTTACAATAGCAAGATACATAAAAAATAATGCTACCAAAATCATAATAACATATTTATAGCCATCAGGCTGTGCAAAGAAAGCAAAAAAACCGGAACTAGCTACAAGTCCCCCTACTGCTTCCTGAATTTCATTTAAAAAACTGGTTAAATACATTTTAAACGCCTCCCGGTTCAGCTTTGAACTATTCGGCAACAGTTATCAAAACATCACCTGAACTAACTGTCTGACCCTTAGTAACATTAATTGATGCAACAGTACCTGCTGATGGAGTTACAATTTCATTTTCCATCTTCATAGCTTCAAGCACAACTACAACCTGATTAGCTGATACCTTATCACCTACATTTACCTTAATATCTAAAATATTACCAGGCATTGGAGCATTTACCTTTACTCCCCCTGCATTGCCACTTGGTGCAGGTGCAGGTGTTGGAGCTGCTGCAGGTGCAGGAGCTGCTGTTGGAGCTAAAGTAGGAGCAGGTGCAACGAAAGGTGTAGCAGCAGGTGCCCCTGTTAATTCTTCAACCTGTACATCATATACATTTCCATTTACAGTAATTCTATAGCTTTTCATTTAATATACCTCCAATTTTTTTATAACTGCTTTTGCTGTTCCAAAAGCACACCATTTTTCCAACCTGAACTTTTAACTCTTTTAAGACTTCTTACAACAAGCTTATCAGGAGAGACATTACCTCCCATTGATGCAGCTATTGCGGCTGTAATAACAGCAATAAGTTCTTTATCGTCAATTTCAGTTTCCTCTTTAACTTCCTCTAACTTCTCCTCTTTCTTTTCAACTGCAGGAGAAATAGATACTGTTTTAGTAACTTCCTTTGGCTTTTCAATTTTTTTCATAACAGCACCGAAAATATAAAGCACTATACAAATTACAACAAGTATGAAAAATACTGTGCCAAAGCCTAAAACAGTGGTTGTAATACCTGTTTTGATAATACTAGCATCTAAAAATAACATATTATCACCCCTTAAAATTCAACACTGGAGTGTTTTCTTGCAGGCTTAACTTCTCTCTTAGTCAGAAGTGACTCAAGGGCAACTAAAATTCTCTTTCTTGTATTTGAAGGAATAATAACACTGTCTACATATCCCTTTGCGCCTACAGTATAAGGATTTGCTGCCAAATCATATTCTTCTGTTGTTGTGTTAAGAATATTTGTTGCAGCTTGTCTGCTAAGAAGTGAAATCTCAGCTGATGGCCAAGCATAAACAAGGTCTGCACCAATATGCTTTGAATTCATAGTAAGATAAGCACTGCCAATACCATTTCTTATTATAACATTAATTTTTGGAACGGTTGCATTTGCAAAGGCATAAGTAAGCTTGGCACTATATTTCATAATACCATTTCTTTCAGCCTCTAAGCTTTTATCATAACCACAAATATCTGTAAATGTAACAATAGGAATATTAAAAGCATCACAAATATTTATAAAATCTCCTGCTTTTTTAGCTCCATCTACACTCATAACACCATTATTTGCTATAACACCTGTAGTAATTCCATCTAATGCCACAAGTCCTATTATCATTTCTTTTGCATAAGTTTCCTGAATTTCAAGAAAATCATTGTTATCAGCAATAGAGCTTATAATATATTTAACATCAATGAAAGTTTCATTGTCCTCCGGAACAATTCCATCAAGAGCAGTATCAATTCTGTTTAAATCGTCATTTGAATCTGAAATTTGCATTTCAAGATTATTTTCAGGCATAAAATCAATAATCTTCTGAGCCTTAGCTATGCACTCATCTTCATTTTCGCATACACAATGAACTATTCCCTCCTCACCTAAGGCTTCAGCACCACCTAAGCTTTCATAAGTAGTTGCCTTACCCTCAAGTCCTGAGAAAGTAGCAGGTGATGACATAAACATCTTGGCATTTTCCTTTGGCATAATAACAAAATCAGATAAAACTGAACTGTATCCTGCAACACCAATACATGAGCCTGCCACAACTATAATCTGTGGAATGATACCGCTTGCCTCACTCTGGTTTTTAAACAAAACACCATAAGCATCTAATGTATCAAGTCCCTCATCAAGCATAATACCCTTAGAATCAAGGAAACCTACTACAGGACAGCCAAGTTTAAGTGCAAGAGAATACATATCATCAATTTTTTTAGCATGCTCAACACCTACAGCACCTTCCTGGGAATAAGCATAAACCAATTTGCCCTTTACTGTACCATAGCCTGTTACAACACCGGCACTTTTGTTAAATGCACCTAGCTCAACAAAGCTGTTTTCATCAAAAAGTTTGATTAATCTTTCACAGGCAGCAGAAGGAGCCTGTTCCATTTTCTCAATCAACTCATTAATTTTGTCAATTCTGCTCATTTGACTTACCTCCATTGAAAATTTTTACAATTTTTTTAAAAAAAACTTGTAATTACCTATATTTTATTGTACTATAAATAAAAAATTATTCTAATATTTAATTTTATATATTTAATATAATTATAACCCTATAAGGAGGAAAAATCAATGGATTTAAAAGAATTTGAGTATGTTTTGACAATAAATGAAGAAAGAAGTTTTTCAAAAGCCGCAAAAAAGTTATTTATTTCACAGCCATCTCTTAGTCAATACATAAACAGACTTGAGGGACAACTTGGCATAACCATATTTGACAGAAACACAATACCTCTTTCTCTGACTTATGAAGGAGAGATTTATATTGAGGCTGTTCACAATATTTTAGATATTATTGAGAATATGAGAAAAAAGTTTGATGATATTACAGAGCTTAAAAAAGGAAGAATAAATATTGGTCTTACTCCATCTAAAGCAAATAATCCTCTGCCTTTAATTTTACCTGTATTTAAAGATGAATATCCTGGAGTTGAAATTATAATTACAGAGGCAACATCATCTGAACTAGAAGATATGTTATCAAGAGGAATAGTTGATGTATGTATGATGAATTTGCCTATTAAAGGAAAAGGCATTGAATATGAAGAAATTACAAAAGAAAATCTCTTTATAGCTGCACCTCCTTCATTTGTGCCAAAAATAATAGAGGACAGTAGCCCTTATCCTAAAATTGATATATCAGAACTTAAAGATGAACAGTTTATTCTTCTTCACCCAGACCAGAGATTAAGACAAATTGCTGACAGCATCTTTGATTTAGCTAATATTAAGCCAAAAATTATGCTTGAAACAAGAAGTATTGAAACAGCACAAAGATTATCAGCCTCTGGTATGGGCTTTAGTTTTGTACCGGAAAGTTTTGCAAAATTTTCAGGTTTGACAAATCAGCCTAAATATTATAGTATAAAGGGACAGGACTTAAATTGGACTCTTGTTGTAGCCTATAGAGAAAATGCTTATAAGTCTAAGGCTGTGCAGGCTTTTTCAAGAGTTGTTAAGGAAATTCTTGCTGACAACAAATAAAAGGAATTTCCAATAGGAGATTAAAATGATTACAGTTTTGGATTTTGAATTTAATCAGGCTTTTGATTTTGGGAGTGGAAACAGCGAGCCTAATCCCGATTGCAGATTTGAGATTATTCAAATTGGTGCTGTGAAGCTTGATGATGATTATAATATTTTGGACAAATTCAGTGCTGATATTAAACCTCAGCTTTACAAAAGAATACACCCTTTTGTTGAAAAAATAACAGGTCTTACAACTGATTATTTTAAAGATGCAAAAAATTTTAATGAAGTTTATAAGGATTTTCGTAAATTT
>JBJFFW010000259.1:0-2678 GCA_051892075.1 Lachnospirales bacterium | reverse complement strand
CTTTGCCCATTCAGGAAGTGAGGGAGTTATGGCTGCTGCAATTAAGTTTATGACAATTTTTGCCATAACTCAAATACCTCTTGCTATTATTGAAGGTATTGTTTCTGTTATAGTTGTTATGGGACTTGAAGCTTATGCTAAGCCTGAGCTTGAAGAAACAAAGTATGTGGAGGTGTAATTATGAGTAGAGGAAAATTAGCCATAATTCTTCTTGTTATTGTTATTTTAATTGCTGCTATACCACTTGCTACTATTAAAGACAGCGAATTTGGTGGTTCAGATGGTGCTGCTGAAGATGTTATTGCAGAATTAGACCCTGATTATGAGCCTTGGGCAGAAAGTATTATTGCTCCTCCAGGTGGGGAAACTGAAAGCCTTTTATTCTGCCTACAGGCAAGTATTGGTTCTATTGTTATAGGCTTTGGTTTTGGCTATTTTGTTGGCAGAAAGAAAAGGGAAGATAAATAAAATGAAAATTATAAAGGCATTGTTACTTGGTTTTTATTGTTATGTTATGCTTTTTGGACTTGTAAATTTATATGTAATAATTTTAGCTTGGATTATTCTTTCTGTTTTACTTTTACAGGGGCATAGCCATAACGGATTTGATATTGATTATATTGCTTATAATTCGGCTCTTTATATAGTTAATCCTTATTTAAAAACTCTGTTTTTTGTGGCTGCACTTATTTTGTGTATTAGTGTAGGAAAGATATGTGTATTGTTATTTACATTATTTTCTATGGCATTTATTACGATTTTTATAGGCAAAATACCATATAAAAGATATATTTCTCTTTTAACAGTGCCCTTTGTTTTTATAATGCTTTCAACTTTTACTATGGCATTGGAGTTAAAAGGTGGTATTCATATTACAAGAAATGGACAAATAGAAGGACTTAAACTTTTCTTAACTGCTTTATCAGGTATATCTTGTCTTTATGGATTGGCTTTATCTACTCCAATGTCAGATTTAATAGAAGTTTTAAAAAAAATAAAAGTACCATCTATTATTATTGAGCTAATGTTTTTAATATATAGATTTGTATTTGTTCTATCAGACACAATGAATGATATGAGAATATCAGCAAAGGTAAGAGGTGGATTTAATAATTACAGAAATTCTATTTATTCTTGTGGTATGATTTTATCTAATCTTTTGATTTATTCTCTAAAAAAGTCAAATAATTTTTATGATGCTATGCTCTCAAGATGCTATAATGGAAATCTGGCTTTTTATTGCGAATATAATAAAATTAAAATAACTCATATAATATATTGTATAATTTATTTTGTAATAGCAGGTGTAATATGCTTAGTATAGAAAATTTAAGCTATAAATATGATGATAGCTACGCTTTAAAAAATATAAATTTGAATATTAATAATGGTGAAAAGGTTGCAATTTTAGGTAATAATGGTGCAGGGAAAACCACTCTTTTTAAATGTATCACAAATATACTTCATCACTATGAGGGTAAAATTTTGGGAAACGAAAATACAGGCTTGGTATTTCAAGAGCCTGATGTGCAAATTATAGGCTCAACTGTGGAAAAAGAAATCTCTTTTGGACCAATGAATTTATTAAGAGATAAGAAAAAGGTTAAGGCTATGGTTGATTATGCTATAGATGAAATGGACCTAAATACCCTAAGAAACAGACCAACTCATTATTTATCAGGTGGAGAAAAGAAAAGAGTTTGTATTGCTGATGTTTTGGCAATGGAGAGTAAGACTTTGATTTTTGATGAGCCTACAGCCTATCTTGACCCTTTAAATAGTGCTTTGCTTGAATATAAGTTATCAGAGCTTAATAAAAATGGCTCAACTATAATTTTGTCAACTCACGATGTAGATTTTGCTTACAGGTTTGCAAACAGGTTTATAATAATGAGTAAAGGGAATATTATAGCTGACGGAGGAATTGAAATTTTTTCAGATAATAATATTTTAAAAGGGGCAAATTTAGTTAAACCAATTTTATTTAGTGTTATGGAAATGTATAATTATAAGGACTTAGATAAATATCCGAGAACTATTGAAAAATTTAAGGAGTATGTTAATGAAAAAGGCAATTTTAGTAGTTAGTTTTGGTACAACCTATGATACAACAAGAAAAAATACCATAGGTGCTATAGAAAATAAAATTAAAGAAGAATTCTGTGATTATGAAGTAAAAAGGGCTTTTACAAGCTCCATTATTATAAAAAAATTAAGAGAAAGAAATATTGAAATTTATAATGTGGAGGAGGCTTTATATAATCTTTCTGATTATGATGAAGTTATTGTGCAGCCAACCCATATTATTCAAGGCTTTGAATATGAAAAAATAATTAATGCCTGTAAAAAATATAAAAATGTTGCACTTTGTAATGCTTTGCTGTATAATGATAATGATTATGAAATGGTGGCTTCTTTTATAAATAGCGAATTTTCATCATATAATGGCACAGTCATTATGATGGGTCATGGTACAGAACATAGCTCGGATTTTGCTTATGAAAAATTACAAAAATTATTAAATAAAAATATTTTTATAGCAACTGTTGAGGGTGAAATTACTCTTGATAATATTATTCCTAAAATTGAAAGTGAAAATGTGCTTTTAACACCTTTTATGGTTGTTTGTGGTGACCACGCTAATAATGATTTGTCTGTTGGTTGGAAAGAAGTTCTTG
>JBJFFW010000258.1:0-2700 GCA_051892075.1 Lachnospirales bacterium | reverse complement strand
CAAATCTCTTTTTTGTCTTATTTCAAAAGTATCTACATTTAAGCTTTCAAGAATATTCTCGTGTTCTATAAAAGCTCCCTGTACAGCTAATACTCCAATTTTCATTTTATTTTCCTCTTTCAGCCATTAAAAGTTCAATTTCATTTTCATTAATACCAACCATTGCTTCGCCTAAATCTTCTGATAATTCAGCAATAAGTTTAGCATCAGTATAGTTTGCAACAGCCTTAACAATAGCATTAGCTCTCTTAGCAGGGTTACCTGACTTAAATATACCTGAACCTACGAATACACCCTCTGCACCTAACTGCATCATTAAAGCTGCATCAGCAGGAGTAGCTACACCACCTGCTGCAAAATTTACTACAGGTAACTTGCCATTTTCGTGAACATATTTTAAAAGTTCATAAGGCACACCTAAAAGCTTTGCATTATCATAAAGCTCATCTTCTGATAAAGATGAAATTCTTCTCATTTCACTTTGCATCATTCTCATATGTCTTACAGCCTGCACAACATCACCAGTACCTGGCTCACCCTTAGTTCTAATCATAGATGCACCTTCAGCAATTCTTCTTAAAGCCTCACCTAAATCCTTAGCACCACAAACAAAAGGTACATCAAACTTAGTCTTATCAATATGATACTTATCATCAGCAGGTGATAAAACTTCACTTTCATCAATGTAGTCAATTTCAATAGCCTGTAAAATTTGAGCCTCTGCAAAATGACCAATTCTACACTTAGCCATAACAGGAATTGAAACAGCCTCTTGAATACCCTTAATCATTTTAGGGTCGCTCATTCTTGAAACACCACCAGCAGCTCTAATATCAGCAGGAATTCTCTCAAGTGCCATAACAGCACAAGCACCGGCTTCTTCAGCAATTCTAGCCTGTTCAGGAGTAGTAACATCCATAATTACTCCGCCTTTAAGCATCTGAGCTAATTCGCAATTTAATTTGTATCTATCTTTCATTATAATATCCTCATAAAAATATTGATTTTTATTTATAATATGATATAATTATAACCATAATTGGTATTAAGAAAAGTGTCAGTTTCAAAAAATCAGAAAGGGTCAGTTTTATGCTTACATATATTTTGGACAATAATTTGGATATTTCTCTTTATGAACAGCTTTATAACCTTATTAAAAACGATATTATTTCAGGCAAAATTAAGGCTAATGAAAAACTACCTTCAAAAAGAAAGTTGGCAAGTCACTTAAAACTTAGTATAATTACAGTTGAAAACAGTTATTCTCAGCTATTATCCGAGGGTTATATTTATTCTCTTGAAAGAAAGGGTTATTTCGCAACTAAAATAGATGAAAATATTTTATCAGAAGAAAAAGTCACAGAAATTCCCGAAAAAGAAGAAAATACAGATAAATATACCTATGAATTCAGAACAAATTTAGTTGATACAGAGTATTTTCCTTTTTCAACTTGGGCAAAAATTTTAAGAGAGGTATTAAGGGATAAAGACAAGGATTTATTAAATAAATCTAAGCCAAAGGGAATTTATGAATTAAGAGAACAAATTGCAATTTTTCTAAGAAACTACAGGGGAATGAGTGTATCACCTAAACAAATTATAGTTGGTTCAGGTTCAGAATACCTTATAAATATTATAATACAGCTTTTAGGAAAAGATA
Organism: Lachnospirales bacterium; assembly: GCA_051892075.1. Lineage (GTDB taxonomy): Bacteria > Bacillota > Clostridia > Lachnospirales > CAG-274 > HGM11788. The sequence goes on along the minus strand of JBJFFW010000258.1, from coordinate 1,040 downwards.
AAAGATATGGTGTTGAAAATCCAGGATATCCTAAAATACCTAAAATCCTTGTTGCAAATAATATTAATCCAAATTATATAAAGCTTGATAATGAAGGTGTAATAATTGATAAACTTGATAATATTGATGTGCTGCATATTACTCCCTCACACCAGTTTCCCCTTGGAATTGTAACTCCAATAAAAAGAAGATTAGAGCTATTACAATGGGCAAAGGATAATAACAGCTATATTATAGAAGATGATTATGACAGCGAATTCAGATATGTAGGCAAGCCTATTCCTGCTTTACAAAGTCTTGATAAGGGAAACAGAGTTATTTATATTAATACTTTTACAAAAAATTTAGCTCCTGCCCTTAGAATAAGCTATATGGTTTTGCCTTATGAATTACTTAGTGTATATGAAAGTAAATTTCAGTTTTATTCAAATACCGTTTCTAAATTTGAACAACATACTTTGGCTAAATTTATGGAAAATTCCCATTTTGAAAGATATATTAATAAAATGAGGTTAATATATAAGACCAGATTGATGACAATTTCTAACTGTATTAATAATACCACTTTAAAAGACTATGTAAATATACAGGGGGATAATGTAGGATTACACATTTTACTTGAATTAAAATGTCATAGTGAAGAAGAATTTATAGAAATTGCAAAAAAATGCGATATTTTTCTAACACCAAGTTCAGATTATTATTACAAAAGCAATTATAATAAGCCTGCCGTTATTTTAGGCTATTCAGGAATTTCAAAAGAAAATATAATGAAAGCATTTAATATGCTTGAAAAAGAAATAGGCAAGGAAAAATAATGGTTTTATAATATTTGGTGTGTTTTAAGAAATCATACCAAATATTTTTTTGCAAAAAAATAAACATAAGCTCTACTTTATATCAAAATACAGTAAACAGAATTATCAATTCATTTAAGAAAGTATACAAGGTAAATTGTAATTTTAGAAATATAATACTTATAATAAATCACTTAATTTGCATAAAGAAAGCGGTGTAGAACTAAAATAATCTACACCGCT
>JBJFFW010000257.1:0-2710 GCA_051892075.1 Lachnospirales bacterium | reverse complement strand
TAGAAAAAACTACAGAAACCACTACAGAAACTACAACTGTTACAGAGCAAACAACAGAAGTTACTACTAAAGACACAACAGAAACTACAACTTTAGCAGAAACTTCAACAGAAACAACAACTAACCAAACAACAGAAACTTCTACAGAAACAACAACTGTAGCCAACAGACCATCATCAAGTGGTGGCGGCGGTGGTGGCGGTAGTTCATACAAACCAACAACTACCACAACCACAACTGAAAACACAACTGAAGCTACAACAGAAGAAACAACAGAAGAAACTACAAATTCTAACAATGTTTCAAAAGAAGTAAGGGTAGCTATTGGAAGTAATATAATAACTATTGGTGATAAAGAATATGAAATGGACGCATCATCTTATATTCAGGCAACATCAAATTCTACAATGGTGCCATTAAGATTTGTATCTATTGCAATATTAAATGGAAATATTGGAGAAAGTGGCGAAAATGGTGGTGTTGATTGGGATTCTAAAACAAAGACAGCATCAATTACTGTAAATAGTGGCTCAGGTAAGCATATAATTAAGTTTACTGTGGGAAGTAATGAAATGGTTATTGACGGCACACCTGTTACTATGGAATATGGTGTAGTAGCTGAAATTAAAGACAGTAGAATGTATGTACCTTTCAGAGCTTTAGGACAGGCTTTAGGTATAGGAGTAGATTGGGATAGTGAAACCAAGACAGCTATTTATAAAGTTAAATAATTAAAAACTTCATATTTCAGACATTAATGTATAAAGAAAAACCTCCATTAGATAGATTTTAAAAATCTGTCTTTTGGAGGTTTCTTTTATTAAATTTTAGCACATACCACCATTAACACCAATAATCTGCCCTGTAATATATCGGCTTTCATCAGAGGCAAGATACATTGCCATACTTGCAACTTCTTCTGTAGTTCCAAATCTTCCAAGAGGAATTTCCTCCTCTAAGGCTTTTCTTTCCTCTTTATTTAAAAAGCTATTCATACTTGTATCAATAGCACCACAGGCTATAGCATTTACTCTTATATTAGAGGGTGCAACCTCCTTTGCTAAAGCCTTAGTAAAAGCATTTACAGCTCCCTTAGATGCTGAATAGGCAACCTCACAAGATGCCCCTATACTACCCCACATTGAAGATATATTTATAATAGAGCCTTTATGATTTTTAATCATATTTTGTAAAACAGCGTGAGTTGTATTAAAAACAGTATCCATATTATTTTTCATAATATTTTGCCACTGGTTTGGCTTCATAGTATTAAAAAGACCTATGTAAGATACTCCTGCATTATTTACAAGAACATCAATATTTTCAAATTCATCAAGTATTTTCCTAACGGCAAACTCTGCATTTTCATACTTTGCAAGGTCATACTTTAAAGCCATAACATCAGGTGTAAGTTCTTTAAGCTCTTTTAAAGTTTCATTAAGCTCATTTATGGAACTTTTGCACATTATTGCAACATTGTAACCCTCTATAGCAAAACTTCTTGCAATTTCTTTTCCTATTCCTCTTGATGCACCTGTTACAAGGACTGTCTTATTGCCTATCATATAATTCACCCCATTTTAATAAAATTGTAATATGAATTTTAATATTATAATGATATGATATATTAATATAAATAAATTTGCAAGAGAATTTTTTGTTTTTTTGCAGCCTTGGTTATATATAATTTTTAAAATTAATATATTTAAAATGGAGTGATTATATGAACGAATTTAAAAAAGGTGTTCTTTACGGAGTGATAATATGTGCCTTGGGTTATTTTATTTTAAATGCCGGCACAATATGTTACAGAAGATTTATAGCTAAAGATATGGCATTTGATGATAAGGCAAGGCTTATTTACAACACTATGGTTAAAGAATACACAGGGGATATTGATATGGATAAAATGTATGAGGGTATATATGCAGGTATGGTTTACAACACTACAGACCAGTATTCAAGATACATATCAAAAGACGAATACAAAAATTTTATGCAGCAGACAGAGGGAAATTATTGCGGTATGGGAGCTATAATTTCTTATAACAGAGATAATGAAACAATAGAAATTGAGGGTGTATATGACGACTCTCCCGCAGCTAAGGCAGGACTTATGGCAAATGATGTAATTAAAAAAATAGACAATATTAATGTTACCCTTGAAACCTATTATCAGGCAGTAGACCTTGTTAAAGGAGAGGAAGGCACAACTTTTAATATTACAGTTTACAGACCATCTACAAATGAAACCCTTAGTAAAACCATAACAAGGGAAAATATAGACTCTCAAACTGTGGCACATTCCATAATTAATGATGATATTGGCTATTTAAGAATTACAGGCTTTGAAGAAGTTACAAAAAATCAGTTTAAAGAAAATGTAGATGAACTTAAAAAAGAAGGAGTAAAATATTTAATTATTGATTTAAGAAATAATCCGGGAGGATTGCTTACAACAGTTAGTGAAATGGCTGATGAATTTTTAGATAAAGGTGTATTAACCTATACGGAAAATAAAGAAGGAAAGAAAAACTACATTTATTCAAAAGACGGAAAATGGAATATTCCTGTTGTTATACTTGTTAATAAAAATAGTGCCTCTGCTTCAGAACTTTTCACAGGAGCTTTAAAAGATTATAAAATTGCAAAGGTTGTAGGAGAAACAACCTTTGGAAAAGGCGTTGTTCAAACAACATATCCAATATAT
>JBJFFW010000256.1:0-2722 GCA_051892075.1 Lachnospirales bacterium | reverse complement strand
ATATAATATTTTTTTATAATTTTGCATTGGAGGTAAAGGAAAATAAATGATAATTAATATAATTGCCTTAGTATTGGGTATATTTTGTATTATTAAAATTGCAAGGGAGCACAATTATAATGGAAAAGTGATTTTTTCAATGTGTATGATAGTATTATCAGAGTTATATTTTGTGTTTAAAACATTGATATATTTATATATTGCTCAAATGAATTCCTCTGTTAATATTAGCTTTAAACTATCAAGTCTTTTTGGCGTGTATAAAGATATATTGGAGATTTTAATATTTGTATTTATTATAGTTATGTCAATTATTAATATTAAAAAGTTAAAGGCACATAGGAGTTAAAATAGATATTAGACAGGGGGAGTAGATAAGGGGACGGAGGTATTGTATTATTATTGGGAGACAGGTTACCTATTTCCCTTGTTGTCATATTTGATTTCCGTTCCCTCAAAAAAATTATGATAATTTTTTCCTATTAATAAACTGTTATATAATTAGATATTCATAACATAAAATCTATAATGGCTATATTTTTTCTACATTTCTGAAAGTTTCAAAAATCATTTGTTCTACGGATTTTTAGTAGATTGTAGTTGGTTGTTATAAAATTATTTTGTCATTGAGTCTAATATTATTTTTTTCAATATACTTACTGTTTTATCAATTCCAAAATAGCTTGATTTTATGGTAAAATCATAGTTTTTTGCGTTGCCCCATTCGTAATGAGTAAAGTACTTGCAATGGTTGACCTTGTAGTTTGCCCCATCATACCACTAATCGCCACATAGCCATGTTTTATCAAACGCTCATAAAAAGCCTTGCCTTTTGCCGTTATAAAATACAGACCATTTTTGTCAAGCAACATAAGGTCAATGACACAGGTTTGGGGTAAACCATTATAATCCACCGTTGCAAAAACAACAGAATGAATTTTCTTTTGCAAATAAGTCAAAATTTCAGTTGTGGTCATTATTTATCCCTCCTTTATTTATGGATATGACCTTGAAAAAATAATTTTATATATATAATATAATAAGAATGCCCTAGGACATAGTAATCCTAGGGCTAAAGCTTATTCTTCCTTTCGGACTATAACTGTCAGTATTAGAGTTTCATCAATTTATGGCTTGTAGAATTTATCGTCGATGGGAAACAAAATCTCGCCCTAAAGGTAAGTAATTTTCCTTTTGTGTAATATTAGAATTCGTAGGGCGGATTACCGGAAAAGTCAGCAATCACACCATGAGCATCTTCGAGATAAAATACTTTAAATGCAGGATTGTCAGAGGTTTGATAATTGCCCTTGACAATAGGATTTTCCAATGCGGCTTCTTTAATAGCCTTATCGTCAACAAAAACAGCTTTACCGCTTAAACGAATCCACTGATAAGTAGGGGAAGAAACGCTTATTTGGACATAGGGATTTGCTTGCAGTTCTTTATAAACATCTTTAAAGTTTCCTGTGTTAAACCATAGCTTGCCGTCTTTTTCAAAGCTGAACATAAAAGGACGGCACTTTGCCTTTCCGTCTAGTGAAACAGTTGCCAAATACTGTACAGGGTTTTCAGTTAAAAATTCAGATACTTTACTCATAATATTATCTCCTTTTCTTAATAGTTTTAATTTATTATTTTCTTTTCGCAATCACAGTTACATACGGTTATCTGTCAACGACCTTTTTTCTCACCTCCATTATCTAATATAGTTGTAACTACATTGATTACAACTATATTATAACTGCGTCTTGATGTAATGTCAAGACTTACAACGGTTTTTTTAGATTTTTCTGTGGTGTAATCGTTGACATTAAATTGAGCTTTGTTTATAATTTAAAGACAATATGAATGTGAGGTGTTATAAAATGCAATTTTCATCAAGACTTCCTATTGCTGTGCATATATTATTGGCAATCGTTGAATTTGAGGGTAAGGAAAAAACAACCTCTGTATTTCTTGCTGGTACTGTGAATGTAAATCCTGTTATAATCCGCAATACACTCGGACAGCTTAAAGTTGCCGGATTAGTTACAGTAAAAGCAGGGGAAGGAGGTTCGTTCCTTGCAAAAGAGCCGAAGGATATTACTTTGTTAGATGTATTTAATGCTGTTGAGAAAGAGGAAGAATTGTTCCATTTTCACGAAAATCCCAATCCAGAGTGTTCTGTTGGTAAAAATGTTCATGCTGTATTAGATAGCAGGCTTTTTGATATACAAGAAGCAATGAGGAAACAAATGAAATCTGTAACCTTGCAGGATTTGCTTGATGATATGAAAAATGTTTGTTCTAAATAGTTTTATACTATCTATGAAAAGTAACTTATAGCAGTCCATTCTTGAATATACAACGGAACGGAGTAATATGGAGTAAAAGTTATAAAGAATAATTGAGAATTACATTTTGTTTATAAAAATAAGGACTTTTTAGTAATTATATTGATTATGTAAAGTTTGAATATTCTAACAGCAATTACTGAGGATATAATAAAACCCAAAATGAAGATGGAGTTATTATAGATGACGGACAAAAGTTAAAAATAGGGTATATTAATTATAGAGGGTATAATGTAATTGTGTATATTGAAAAAATAGAATAGACAAAGGGTTTAGGATAATATGATAATTCCAAAATCTGACAATTTAATAGAATTTTAATAATTTAGTCCTTGATTATTTAATTTTACTTCTGTATACTATTTAACTAGTGGAAAGGAGTGAAA
>JBJFFW010000255.1:0-12423 GCA_051892075.1 Lachnospirales bacterium | reverse complement strand
TTATTGTCAAGAAGGACTGTTTTTATACCGTTTACACAAAATTTTTTAAAGGCTCTTTTAATATACTCTCGCATTTATTCCATGGTCTATTGAAAATAAGCCTATACTGTATGGTTTTAATACAGCCGCAACCAGCACTCTCTAAAAGTTTTTCTAGCCATTCTTTTTTATAGATTTACTCCAATGCCTAATCTCATATAAAATAAAATTATAAAAATATTCATTGGAATTTATTCTTATTCTGTTCATTTGATTAACAATGTTTTGAATTATATTCTCAATATCGTTTATAATTCTATCAAGAATAGAATTGATATTACTTTCATTATTTGCATATTTTGTTGTCAAAAAGTTATAACGATTATTTGCTATATCCTTATATAAATCGCATATATCATCTATAAGCATAAAGCAATTACCGATAGCATTTGCACATTCATAAATTCTGTAATCATTATTGGGAAATGCAGATATAATTATACCAATTTCACTGAAAATAACCGATTTGTCTGTTATAAGACTAATTTCCTTATTATGTAAATTCTCAAGATTGGTAGAAACATAAATCTGAGACTTTATTGCTTTTTCTAGCTTATTAATTAAAAAGCAATATTTATTAAAATTCACTTTTTTCATTATATCAAACGCCGTAGATAACTCAGCAAAAATAATATCTATTACAGAATTACTATTCGCCATTGTTTTTCTTATGAAATACTTTTTACAATTATCCCATTTAAGGCAATTAAGAGCAAAATCCCGTAACTCGTTTTCCCCTTCATCTATAAGAAAATCCAAAATGCAGCCAAGTAATGTAAAATAAGCAGCTGTTCTCGGATAAATCATATCTGCAACAGCGAAGCACTCTGCCGCAATATAATATTTCTTACAGTTATATATTGCAATACTTTCAAAACCAAAGGAAAATTCTTTTCTGCAAAGCTCTAAAATATTACAATCAAAAGATAAATAATCTATATATTCTTGTATGTCAATTTGATTAATAATATCATTTTTAACATTATATAAGAGGTTGTAATCACCAAGTACATTAAGAACCTTTTTAAAATACTCGTTTTCCCTGTACATATTATTACCAAAAACCACCATCACTATAGCCTCCTGAGCTATAACTTGTTGAACTGTAATCACTACTTTCATCGTAATAGGATTTTGCTTCTTCTGCTTCTTTTTCTTTCTTCATTTCTTCAACTTCCGCTTTTGCCAGTATATGTCCTATTTTAGCAACTGATTCAAACTTCTGCATAGCCTTTTCTTTATCAACAGCTACTCCTTTTCCTTCTTTAAACATTAATCCAAGCAAATAAATAGCATCCGCAGTTTTTGCCTTTTCAAACATTTTTTTTGCATCTGTGTAATTTTCCTGACTAAAATAAATTTTTCCCAGTCTTTCATATATTGAAGAATTATCGTTAAAAGCCTTAAGTTCAAGCAAAGCCTTGTAATATTTTATTGCTTCCTTTCCGTTTTTATCAGCATTATCATTTTTAAACAATTCAAAATAAATTTTAGCAAGTTCATTTATTGCAGCAGTATAGTTAAATACTGCTGCAATTTTAAAACGCATTACAGCATTTTCAAAATTTGAATCGGATATTATTGCTCTATTCCATTTCTTTAAAAATCTCATTCCTATTTCATAGTTGGCTTTTGGCACAAGACAATCAGCAAGTTCTATAATTTCATATTCTGATAGATTATTTACATCCAAAATAGGATTATCTGGTTCCATATATCCCAATCTTATAGCTTTAAGAAACTCTGCCTTGCCTTCTTTCTTGTTTCCATTATTCCAATAATATTTCCCGAGAATAAAATGCTCTTCTCCTTTTAACCGGAATTCCTTATCCTTTATTTTTTCTGCACAGTATTCATCACTTAATTTAAGTAATTCGTGTAGCTTAATTTTTAATCTGATATAATAATCATTATTAATCTCGGTTTCCGCAAATCTTGAGAGTTCCGTTTCATCAGTTTTTCCACCAAGCAAATCACTTATAATTGTATTTGATATAAAATTATATTTATTGCAAGTTAAATCGTTGTATTTGCTTGAATAATGCTTTATGGAATCAATATGCTCCTTACAAACTATATTGCTTATATAGGCAACAGTACTTTCTTGCATAAACAACTCAAAAAATATATTTTTATTATTAAGATGAAAATTAGTATAATGACATTCATCACTTAAAACAAGCCTTTGTAAATTATCAAGATTTTCAATAATTTCACTATACAAATTATTGTAATCCTTAAAAAGATTTTCAATATCATCGTTTTTCTTTAATACTTTATCTTTTATTTCTTTCACAAATTTTTTTGTTTGTTCATCATCATTTATTAGATCTCTGTTAATGCTCTGTAGGCTATTATTTGTTTTGTATAAATCCTCATATATGTTAACACCAATTTTACCTATCAAACTTTTAAAATAATCGATGTAACTAAAATTATTAACTCCATAATTATAGTTATCAATATCCTTATAAAAAGATTTGAAAGTATTATATTTAACCATATCAATATCACTGTCAAAGCATTTTATCAATTCTATTTTTAAATTCTCACAGTTTAATTCCTTACCTATAAATATTATTATTTTCAAGTTAATATATTTATTTACATCATGATACAATTCTTTGAAATATTTAGTTTCATCAGCATTAATAACAAGTACATCTATTGATTCAATAATGTTATTATAATACTTATTTTGAATATCAACATTTTCTGGCAATGTGACAAAGGCAATATTATCAGGAACATTTTTAGAACCTATAAAAAAAGTTTCAGCTATATTACTAATATTAAGACCTTCTCCTATGAAATCACTTAATGCCCACCTATATTCTGAATCCGACAAAGACACCACTTTATCAGACAAATTTAATACCTTTATTTCAGGAGCATTGGATTTTGTTATTATTGTGAAAACATCATTGGAAAGATTAATCTTTTTCCCTATAAAGAAACTAAAGTCTTCTATACTACTGTATAAACCTTTCAAGAAATACTTATACAGAAAAACATTACCCGTTTTGTAAAATCCTATCACATTTCTGCCCAAAATTTCCCTGTGCTTGATATAAAATCCAATATCATAAATTAAGTTTTTAATATTATCCGCTATGGCATATGCATCATAATATTGTGTTCTTTCGACCAAAGGCAAAATAGCAGCATTAATTTTATTCTTTAATCCCCCATAAGCCTCCAATACATTTGTATCAACCCAATTTTCATTTCCCACTTCACTTAAAAATTTTTCCATAACAGAAAATTGCTCATTGTAATCCATTTTACTCATTGGTTTTTCCTTTCAGCTATTTTATTTTAACTTCAGCTAACATACTCAACAGTTCTTCTTCCGCAGCATTGTATCTTTTTCTCCAACCAGAAATCAGTTCAATTTGTCCTACAGTTTTTGAGTACTCTCCTATAACTGATTTGCTATGAAATATATCTGAAGTTTTTAGAATTACTTTTTTACAATCTTTCTTATGCAATTCTAAATCCATCATCATTTTATTTATTTGACTTGAAATATTATTACATAAAGACCTGACCATAATTCCTACATCTCTGTAATTGCCATTGTCCGAATTAACAAGATTCATATATCTTTCCAATGTATCTCCGCCAATAACTGTAGTTTTATCAAGTGAATCGTAAGCAATTATACCAAAAATATCATTTAAATCTTCAAGTTCCTCTTCTACATTACTAATTATTTGTTCAAGAGCGTCCTTAGTCCTCAAATTTGCTTTTGTAACAACAATTAACAAAGGAGTTTTAATGTTTATATTGCTTATAAATTCACTGTCTGTCGTAGTTAATCCCTTTTCTCCGTCTATAAGCCATATTAGATAATCAACAGACTTTAACTGATTTATTGCTATTTCATAGTCAGATACTTCTTTATCTTTGCAAATATCTGCTTTGTTATATCCGGGTGTATCCAAAATTGCAATATTTTTATATGTAAAATCCTCAGTCTGTATTACAAGATTTTTTATAATTCTTGCAAATCCAATATTATACTTTTTATAAAATTCATGAGATATAGCCTGTACAGCTTCATCATTTAACAAAACTTTATTTCCCTTATTTGTAAATGCAATATTAGCCTTTGTATCAGAATTTACTACATAAGTTGCAATAGAAGTTGTAGGCTTTTGACTTTCGGGCAAACAGGCACTTGTAATAGAGTTAATAAAACAGGACTTTCCTGCACTAAAGCTGCCGCCTATGCCTAAAATAGTTTTACCATCTAAGGCTTCAAATCTATTTTGCTCTTTAAGTTTTTCTCCTATACGAATAAATTCGTTGAGAATTTCAGTCTCATTTTCAAAATTAAGTTCAGCCAGCATAGGATATAAAGTTTCTTCAATTATCTTTTCATATCTGTCAATGTTTCGCTCTTCCTTTTTACCGCTTAAGAGATATTTTAATAATTCAAATCCTTTTTCAGGCTCTTCTAAATACGAATTGGTTGTTTTATAATTATCATCTAAAGTTTCATTATCAAATAATGACATTATTTGCCTCCTGCTTTTATAAGTTCTTTCTTTGATTCATCTACAGTCTTTATAAAGGATTCATATTTCTTAATGTTTTCTATTTTATTATCCAACTGTTCTTGTACTTTTCTGTTATTTTCCTCAAGTTTTGTAACTATGTCGTCTATAAACACTGCTGCCTGTACATTCAACTGATTTTCTATTTCTTTGCCTCTCTTTCTAACATCTTCCACAAAATCTTCTGACATTATATTTAAAATCCTATTTTGAGCTTTTTTCAAAATGTGTATATTATCATTTTTTACAATCTCACCAGCTGATATAACTCCCGTAAGCTCTTCATCAAGCATATTTAAATACTTTCCTATATCCATTGTTACATCTTGAATTACAATTTTCTCAAGTGCATTATCAAGAGGAATCAGCATTTCATCTTCATTGAAATTCCTATTGCTTGTATCAAATGCGTCTATAACCTTATCTTTAACTTTCGATTTTAATTCATCAATCTTTAATATATCTTTAAAGTTATAATTAATTATATCAAGGTATCTTGTATTGTATCTTTTTATATTTTCCTCTACATCAACAATACTGGCAATATGATGTATTGTTGTTACATCACGATAATGGTCTTTTTTCCAAAACAAAAGACCCGTTGTATGAGAATATATTGTTTTTGTCTCATTTTGCGTTTTAATTTCAAACCTCAGATTATTGCCCATTTCCTTGTAAATCTCATTAGTCATATCCGCCACTTCTCGTGCTGTATTTATTGCAGCTCGTTCAAACATATTTTTGACCACAGTTCTTACGGAATCCAGCTTTCCCTTCATTACATTAAGCCTGTTTTCAAGCTCTTCTTTATCATTGTTTTTTAACAGTTTAAGATTTTCTCTTGCCTGAATACCTATGCCTTCAAGATTGCTTAAAAATTTATTGTATCTGCTTTCCCAAAAGCTATCAATTTTTCCCTTTATTATTTTTTCCTTTTTGTCTACTGTTTCATTAAAAACTTTTTCTCTTACATTAGTTATGTTTGAAAGTCCTTCAAGAGTTTCCGGTGTATTTTCGTAATCAGAAAATCTCCTTTTCATATTAGCCACAAGAAGTTCTTCATCAGGACTTAATCCTTCATTGTTTTTAAGCTTTAATGAAGCTGTATAGGCAATGGATGAAATACATATAGGCGGAAGAGCTGCCTTAATGTTTTCAATTACTTTTCTTGAGTTATTTTTTATACAATCACTTATATTTTCTTCAGCCTGCTCTTCACAAATCATTTTAGTCATAAGATATGCCCTTTTGAATGTAGCATTTCTTTCGGGAAATTGTAAAATGGCAGAGTCAAATTTACTGCCAATAAGTACAGCTTCATTAATTCCATCATTAGGCAGAGTAGACATAATGAAATTAATATCTTCCTCACCTAAAAACTGTCCGCAATAACTAAGCAAAAACACAGCATCACATTCATTTAAAAACTTCTGGGTAACTCTGCTTCTTGATAAAATAGGGTCATTAAGTCCGGGAGTATCTACGACTTCTATGCCTTTAAGCATTTCATTTTTTTTCTGAATTTCGGTATATTTAACTATAGGAGTAAATCTGCCTTTTGCTCCTACATAATCATATAAAGCATTCTCATATTCCTTATCATCGCCATTTTGTTCAATCTCTTTTTCGGTTCCAAGATATTTATATACATCTATATCTTTTGCCATATCATATACCTCTTTACAAGCAGTCCACTCGGTAGGCATATTAGCTCTATATATTCTTTCAAATTCTTTCTCTGACTTTTTATTACTAATATTAATATTTTTTTTAGACTCTCTATTTTTTAAATTTTCTTCATATTTTTTATATTCCTCTTTGATTTTATTGTTATATTTTTCAGCCTTATCTTCAATAGTCTGCCAATCCCTTTCACTATAAAAAACAACCTTAGTTTTCGGCTTATCACTGTAACTGATGCGTGTAAGAGCTGCCGTCATAGGCGTAGGTGCTTTTGGCAAAAAATCTTTTCCATCAAACAAAAGAGCATTCAAAAATGATGACTTGCCTGCTTTAATCTCACCAACTATTCCCAACTTTAAATTTCTTCCATCTTCCTTTATTTTGTTTAATTTATCGGAAAATTCCTCAGCTTCAGCTTTTATCTCAATTATAAAATCAGAGCTGAATAACTCCTCCCCAACCTCAATTTTCTTACTAATCTCAGTTAATAAATTTTGAAATCCCTCTACCTTTTTACTGGTTTCATTTAACATATTTTCAAGTGCTTTTTCCATAAAGCAATCACCTCAACTTTCTTAATTTACATACTTTCAATTACTGTTGTTATTTCACTAATATCCTTGTCAATAGATTTTAATTTTTCATCATATTCTTGTTCCATACTCTCTTTTGCTTTTAGGGCGCTTTCAAGTGCATCATTTTCGGCATCAATCATTAAAGATAATTTTTCTTCAAGCTGATTAAACAATCCTCCTTTAATTTCACTTAATGACCTGTCTATTTCAGGCGATAACTTAGCACATATCTGAGGAATAACTTCTCCTGTTATTTTTACCTTAATATCTTCATCTCCAGTTTCCTTATTTTTAGAGAAAAATAATTTTAATATATCTGGTAAAAATATAAGAAGCCCCTCTAACACAGGTGCAATAATTGTGGTTGATAGAGCCAATGTTGTGGTTGCAATCTTGTATATGGCATCATATTTTCCATATTTTTCTAATGGTGTTTTGCCACTGTTCTCCACTAATTTAGATAATATATCCCCACAAATTTCACTTAAATCATAATCTTCTGATTCTGCTTTTACTTCAAAATTACTTATAAATTCACTAAAGTTCTGTTCTGTATACTTTTGAGTTGAATTTATTAAAATAGGACGAATTATATTATTTACACTTGATGAAAAATTTGTTCCTCCTGCCTTTGCACTTGACACAAGTAAATCAACATTACTTAATAAAGCATTTTGTACATCTGAAAGTATATTTGGTTTAACATCATTGCTGAATCTTATCTGTAAATTTCTCTTTTCATCTTCAAACTTATTTATTAAGTTTTGTTTTACTCGTTTTCTTTTTTCAATTTCATTTTTTAATCCAGATGTATTTAATTTAAAATTCCTTTTAAGACATTCCAAAGCATTTATGGCACTCAAGCATATTTCACATATTTGAGGCCTATATGTCTGCTTAAATATTCCTTCAGTATTAAATGACTTAATAAGAGATATTATTTTATTACCTGCATCGGGTTCCATTTTAGATACAGAAATTATATTAATATCTCTTTCAAACAACATTGAAGCCGTATCTGCAATATTTTCTTTTATTGCCTCTATATCATTAAGGGTTTTTAAATCAGTTTTTGTAACAACAATAGCCATGTTATTCTCATAATTTTTGATTTCCCTTATAAAATCATTCATATTTGTCTTAATTCCGCCATCCTCACAATCTATAACCAAAATGTAGGCATTTGCAAAACCGATATATCTTAAAATCGCTTTATTATGATTTTTTATTCCCGAATTAAACCCCGGCATATCAACAAGCGTGTATTCACTTATTTTACTTAAAACATCACTGTTTATATGATATACCAAATATTCATATTTTTCCGAATCTATGCTCTCTATCTGTCCTATTTTATATTTTTCAACTCCCAATTTATGTACAGCTTCAACATATTCTTCATTATCATATACAATTTCGCTTGCAATGGTAGTTTCAGGCTTTTGTCCCTCTGAGAGCAAATCTCTGTTTAACAATGTATTTATTAAAGCACTTTTTCCTGCACTAAATCCACCTACAAGTAAAATTTTAACTCTAAATTCTTTCATATTGTCAGATATATTACTTAATTTATCTTTATAATTATTTAAATCGTATTTATCTAACACTTTTAAAATCCTGTTCACTTCATCAACATATAAATTTTTCATTTTTTCCTCCCAAAAACTATAAGTATTTTAAATATTCCAAAAAAGCGGTATAATCCTCACACCGCCTAATTAATCTAAATTATTTTACCTCCCTGCAAATTCCATTTCTCTTTAATCATATTTTTAATATCAATAATTATTTTATCAGCAAGACTATATTATTTAAGACCTTTTTTAACTGATTTATTTTCTCTTCAATACTTTTCTCAATATCATATAATTCCTCCAAAGTTATATATTTCTTAACTATTATTCTATATTTTAAATATTACAACAATTTACATCATTAGTCAATAACTATAGTTAATACTATTTTAAATTAATTATAATTAATTATAAAAACTAAATATATTGATTATCATCAACTTTAGAATAGTAGTGATATAACTGTCTAAAGTAGCTGAAATTTAAGTCGCCGTATAAGTGTGTTTTACAAAGGAAACAGTATAAGTCAGTAGGAACTTGCCTTTAAATTCTCCATAAACCCCACATTTTTAGTTCAAATTGAAAAGTTGAAAAATCTCCTACTGTAAAGGTTTTGGATAAATTGGCTAATGCCCTTGATATTTCAATATATGACCTTTTTCTTTTTGATACAATGAACAAAACAAATTGTAACAAATCCACACTCAATAAAATAAATGCACAGCTTTCTTCACCGTCAGAAGTAGAACTGGTTAAGCTTTTAAAGCTTATTAAAATATTAAGGCCTTTAAAAACTATAATAAAAAAGCATCTTTTGCTATTATAATAACATAAGATGCTTTTTTTATACTATGCTGTCAGCATAATAATAATGTTTTTACCAAAAATTTATAAATGCTTTAAAATATTATATGAAATATTATTGCAAACTCACTAAAAGAGTTATATCATGTATTCAAGATGTGGTAAAATTTAGAGAAAAGAGATTTTATAGATTTAAGCCTTCCAAATTATATTGATGATATGATAAAAAATACAATATTTCCAAAATGAGGCTATTAATGAAAAAGTAAGTGTTTTTGAGTGTGATAAGTTGCTGTTTGTTCTTAATGAAGAAACTATTTTAAATGATTAAATAATTGCCAACAAGGTAATGATATAATAAATAATTTGATACACTTTAAAGTGCTTTATGCCAATACACTAATTATATAGGACAATTAGTTGTTTTATGTGAATTTTGTTAGAATTTCTAATTAACTTTTTCTAATAAAATTCGTACAATTTTATTAGGAGGCTGATAATATGATTGAAAAACCGAGAGCCCCATACGCAGAATGACACTTAATCAGCTTGGCAAGGCGTCTGCCGATACAAGAAATTCATTTATAGCAAGTACTCTTGAAGTAATAAAGGAAACAGATATAGCGGTATCCCAACAATTATCAATGCAATGAATGAAGCAGGACTTCCTTCACCTCTCTTTTAAAATGATAGAGGTGTGGTTAGAGTGACCTTATATAATAACGCTGTTCTAAAATCAAATATTTCTGATGAAGAAACTAAAATTCTTGAATTTTGAATAACTCCAAGGAGCATAAAAGATTTTTTAATAACAGAATAACCATTGCATATCTTATGAGTAAGTATATACATCCTATGATAGAGAGTGTTCTGATTGGACTTATTATTCCTGAATCACCTAAGAGCCAAAAACAAAAGTACTATACCATATAAAATAAATCAATGACAGATTTAATATAGCATTTCATTAATTGTATTTATGATTGCTATATTGAATGTGAGAATATAGAGCTTGTATTAGAAAAAGCTGCAATTCAGTTTGCCAATGGTTTTAGCTATAGCCACAATTTTGCATCAATAAAAGCAGAAACCATTAAAAGTAATACCGTTCTTGTCCTTATAACCCCAGAAAATAATGAGTAACTACTTAAAATGTATACTTAAAAGTATCAACTCAACTTTTGTCAATAAATGTGAAAAGCTTAGTAATAATGTATATTTTTATGACAGATTAGTTAAAATAATATAACTTAATCGGGTAGGAGGTAGATAATTATTTTATCTACCGACCTCCCACACCACCGTACTGTTGAGGTACAATAGATAGGTAACATAAAAAATAAAAAAGTAAGGTTCACCTTTTTATGGTATAATTGAATCGACTAAAATAAAAAATACCAAAGGAGAACCTTACAAGATTATGATACCATACGATACCTACTTTCGTCAACGAATGATTAAATATTCTGAGAAACATTCAATAACAGAAACTGCAATAAGATTTAGAGTAAGCCGAAAAACAGTACACAAATGGCTAAAAAGATATAATGGAACATTAGAAAGTCTTGAATATAAAAGCCATAGACCTAAATCTAGCCCAAATGCACATACAGAAAGAGAATTAAAGCTAATTAGAAGATTAGTAAAAAAGCATAAATGGCATGATTTAATATTAGCTTATCAGGAACTTATTGAAAGATATGGATATAGCAGAAGTTATGGAGGTTTTAAAAGAGTAGTTTCTAAAATGAAGGATAAAAAGCCTAAAAAGAAAACTGTCAAAAAACCTAAGCAATATAAAAGAGCAGATTATGTAGGACAAAAAGTACAGGTAGATGTAAAATTTGTACCAAGTGACTGTACTGTAGATGGAAAAAATATTATGTATATATAGCAGTAGACGAATGTAGCAGATGGGCTTATAGGCAAATGTATGAGGAACATAGTACTTATAGTTCTTATCAGTTTTTACTTGAGCTTGTGAAATCAGCACCGTTTCCAATAAGAGAAATACAGACGGACAATGGGTCTGAATTTACAAATGCACTAAAAACAGATAAGGATAAGCCTACATTGTTTGAGGATACACTAAAATTATTTGGAATAAAATACCATAGAATAAGAATAGCTACACCACGACATAATGGCAAAGTGGAAAGACAAAATCGCCAAGATGGAGAAAGATTTTATAGATATATGAAAATGTATAACTTGGCTGATGGCAGAAAACAACTTGCAGTATATCAGAAAAAATCAAATACATATATAAAAACCTGTTTAGGAATGAAAAGCCCTAACCAAATAGTTGAAAAATACTTAGGGGTAATGTAAATATTAATTAAGGCCTTCAGCAGATAGGCTACTGAAAGCCCAATTCAATTATAACATATAGGGTTGGCTGTAAAGGTCAGGTAGTATTTTGCTTTGCAAAATCTCCACCTTACCCTTGACAGCCACTTTACTGGTGAAAAGTGTAACCAATCATTGACACCCCAACACTGTTGGAGTTAGACCAACTATTTACAAACACAAAATTAGATAGCATAAGCAAAAAATAGCATTAAACGAGGTTTTATCTATTGAGAAGAAAGAAATACTAGATACAATTGAGGCATATAATAAATTAAAATGAGAAAGCAAATTATACCATATGAATGATTGTAATGTTAGTTATTTATCAGAAGATTGTGATGAAAACCAATATTATAACAGTCCAAGCAAATATATTCGTTCTGTAATTGAAGAATATTGTTCATTGCCTTTTATTAAAAGAGAACGAATATACAGAAAAGACATATATAATACTATTGAAACAGCTTGCAAAGAAAAGCGAATATTGAAAGTCAAGGCAAACTATTATGGTAATGAACAATTATTTTATGTTTATCCTTATAGAATAATGCCCGATCCATTTCATACACAATCATATTTAGTTTGCTATTCAAGAAAAGCAGAGGAAGATGATAAAGATAAAATTATAGCATCATTTTCTATGGCGCGAATTAATCCACCTACGATGCTCACTAAAACATTTCACTTGAATAAACAAGAAATCTCCTATATAGAAAAACAAGTTTCAAAATATTCTCCAGCTTATCTAATAGGTAAGACAGAGCAAATAGAAGTCAAATTAACGTAAGCGATCAATAATCCCGCGCCTTTCAATCTGTTTGTTGCTATGGTACA
>JBJFFW010000254.1:0-12502 GCA_051892075.1 Lachnospirales bacterium | reverse complement strand
TTGTTTATACAATTTTCTCAGCTTATTGATAAAAAATCAGGTCTTAAAAGAGTTCTCATTGTAGGTGCCGGTTATGCAGGCTATAATGTAGTAAGAAGTATTATTAACAGAGAAAAAGGCTATGAAGGAAGAACTCCTGTAATTGTAGTTGATGATGACCCTTTGAAAAATAATACTAATATTATGGGTATAAGAGTTACCCATAATACTGCAAATATTCCAAGGCTTGCCCAAGAATACGAAATTGATGAAATTGTTGTTGCCATACCATCGGCAAATAATGTGCAAACCAAAAGAATAATGGATTTTTGTACCAAAACAAACTGTTCTCTTAAAATGATACCTCCTATGAGTGATATTTCATCAGGCAGTTATCAGGTCTTAAGAGATGTAAACATAACAGACCTTTTATTTAGAGATGAAGTGCAGCTTGATATAGAAAGTATTTCAGAATATATTATGGATAAAACAATTTTAGTAACAGGTGGTGGTGGCTCTATTGGTTCAGAGCTTTGCCGTCAGATTGCAAAGTTTTATCCAAAAGAACTTATTATATTCGATATTTATGAAAACAATGCCTATGAACTATATAGCGAACTAAAGAATAAATATGAAGATAAACTGAATATAATAGTGCGTATAGGAAGTATAAGAGATATAAACTCCATTGAAAGAGTTTTTGAAGAATACAAACCACAGGTAGTTTTCCATGCTGCTGCCCACAAACATGTACCACTTATGGAGTATGTGCCTGGAGAAGCTGTTAAAAACAATGTATTTGGTACATTAAATGTAGCAAAATGTGCCGATAAATATGGTTGTGACAGATTTGTGCTTTTATCTACAGATAAAGCTGTAAATCCTACTAATATTATGGGTGCAACTAAAAGAATTACAGAACTTATTATTCAACACCTCTCCTCTGTAAGCAAAACAAAATATGTTGCTGTAAGATTTGGAAATGTACTTGGAAGTAATGGAAGTGTTATTCCCCTATTCCAAAAACAAATTAAGTCAGGTGGTCCTGTAACTGTAACTCACCCTGATATTACACGATTTTTTATGACAATTCCCGAGGCAAGCCGACTTGTATTACAAGCTGCAGCCCTTGGCACAAGTGGAAAAATATTTGTGCTTGATATGGGTGAACCTGTAAAAATAGATGAACTTGCCAGAAATCTTATAAAATTGTCCGGATTTATTCCTGATAAAGATATTAAGATTGAATACACAGGTTTAAGACCCGGGGAAAAGCTTTATGAAGAACTTATAATGGATGAAGAAAAAGGAAGGGCGAAAAAGGCTTTTGGCGATAAAATATTTGTTACAGAGCCTATTTCTCTTGACTATAACAAATTTGAAAAACAGCTTGAAAAGCTCAAAAAAGCAGCTTTTAACGAGCCTTCAAAGGTATCTGAAATTATAAAAGAAATTTTACCTAATTTTAATCCAAAGGGTGAATAAAATGTATTTAAAAATTAAAAGATTTTTGGATTTTATATTAAGCCTTGTTGCCATAATTATATTTAGCTGGCTTTTTATAATTATTTCAATATTAATTAAGGCCGAAGACGGCGGAAATATTATATTTAAACAAAAGAGAATTGGTAAGAACAAAAAGGAGTTTTATATTTATAAGTTTAGAACAATGAAAACTACAACTCCAAAAGATATTCCTACTCATTTGCTTGAAAATCCTGAAAGCTATATTACAAGAATTGGAAAATTTTTAAGAAAGTCAAGTCTTGATGAACTTCCACAGCTTTTTAATATACTTTTTGGACAAATGAGTATTGTAGGACCAAGACCTGCTTTGTGGAATCAGTTTGACCTTATTAAAGAAAGGGATAAAAACGGTTCAAACACCATTACTCCTGGGCTTACAGGTTGGGCACAGGTTAATGGCAGAGATGAACTTCCAATAGAAGTTAAGGCAAGCTTTGACGGTGAATATGTTAAGAAGATGAGTTTTTTATTTGATTTTAAAATTATAATTATGACAGTCTTTTCTGTTTTCAAAGCCGAAGGTATTAAGGAGGGTAAAAATGAAGATACTAATAACAGGAAAAAATAGCTACATAGGTAACAACATTCTTAACTTTTTAAAATCAAGAGGGCATGATGTAGAAACTGTGTCATTAAGAAATGGGATTGACTCTATTAATTTAGATGGTATAGATTGTGTTATTCATTGTGCTGCAATAGTTCATCATAAAGAGAAAAAATATGCCAGAGAGTATGCCAAAATTAATTATTATCTTACTCAATCTTTGGCTAAAAAAGCTAAGGAATCAGGTGTTAAACAATTTGTATTTATGTCTACTATGAGTGTCTATGACAGAAAACATAAGGTAATTTCAAAATACACTCCATTAAATCCAAATACTTTATATGGCAAGTCTAAACTTAT
Organism: Lachnospirales bacterium; assembly: GCA_051892075.1. Classification (GTDB taxonomy): domain Bacteria; phylum Bacillota; class Clostridia; order Lachnospirales; family CAG-274; genus HGM11788. The sequence continues at coordinate 10,092 of JBJFFW010000254.1, read as the reverse complement.
GGCTGAAAGAAGTATAGGTAAATTAAATGACGATAATTTTAAAATCACAATTTTAAGACCACCTATGGTTTATGGCAAAGGTTGTCCCGGAAATTATGGTAAACTTTCTGCTCTTGCAAAAAAACTTCCGGTATTTCCTGACACTCAAAATAAAAAGAGTGTATTGTATGTTGGAAATCTTTCATTTTTTGTTGCCAGTCTTGTTGAAAATAATATTGGTGGCTTATTTATGCCAATGGACGAAAAATATGTTTCAACAGCAGAAATTGCAAAGAATATAAATAAAAATATTAAGTTATCAACTGCACTTGGTAACCTTTTAAAACTTCTTAACTTTAAGGTTATTAAAAAAGCCTTTACATCACTTTATTATGATGATGAATGTGCAACAAAAATCGAATATGTTCCTTTTGAAAAAGGAATTGAATATTCTGAAAAACCTTGATAAAACAAGGTAACTTAACTATAAAGACAATATCATTTAAGTTTAGGGTAAAAATATAGACTATTATATATTATGTTGTGCTTATAAAAAAAGAAAAGCCTAAACATTTATCTTGTTAGCTTATCTCTGTTTTTACATAACATTATAGGATTTAAATATAATATCCTTTAAGTCTATTACCCTGTAGGACATTGAGTTTTAAACAAAACTCGTAAAATTCTAAACTTAATGATATTGTCTTTTAAAATTTCATAAAACAAAAGCACTCTTTGTACCGAAAGACTAATCGGACAGCCTATGGCTGGCTTTTGCTATAGTCAAAAGTACAGGTGCAAAGTGCTTAAATTAAAATTGTATTATTACTTGTTTTAAAAGAACAGATATGCACTCATTGCAATTATTAAAATCAGATATTAACGAAATCCAAAATCTATATTAGGTCTTTCAATTTGAAGTTTCTCTAGTTTATCAAAAAACGAATCACTCTCCCCAAGTATATCATAAATATCATCAAATACTTCGGTAGCCCAATCAAGATGTTTGTCATCCATAGAACCAAGAAATTCAATTATTTCATCCTCTGTCCCATTAAATTCTGCCGCCAAATCTTCCCAATACTTATCCAACACAGCAGGATTATTATAATCAAATCTATTGTTTATTCTGTTGTCAAGCATTTCAATAATTTTTTCTCTATCCATAAGTTATCTCCTTTCTGATATTAAATAAATAATTTCAAAATATTTTTGAATAAAAATACAGCCTGTTATTTAAGAACATCAATTCATAAATAACAGGCAATTACTTTGAAATTTCAATTTCCATTGGATTATTTACCTTTCCTTTTGATACTATACCTATTCCCTAATATAAATATAGTTCCAATACCATTCTCTTAACATTGATTTTCAGCTATTAATCACTAGGCATCGTCAATTCTTTTTTCTCTTAACTTATCCAAAACATTAATCTCTGCTAACCAACAAACTTTTTCTTCCTGTTCATTATCAAACCATTAAGTTAAATCCACTTCCCTATGTATATCACTTTTAATCAAGTTTTCTAAATTACTTCTCAGGGCTTTGTTATAATAAATTTGATATGAAAAATATTATACTTCTGGCGGTCTCACTCCTTTTTTATTTTCTTATAAGTAATTACTTATCTTATGTATAAAGTATAACCTATATTTATTATTTTGTCAAGGGGTTTTTAAAATTTTTTTCATTGAATATTATATTTTTTTATTGTATACTATTTTATGGTGATTTATATGATTGAATTAAACAGCAAGCATCCCTTTTACTCTGCCAATGATTTTTACAAGGAAATATTTGGCGAGAAAATTGTTAAACTTGCCATAGACGGTGGCTTTACCTGTCCAAACAGAGATGGAAAACTATCAAATAAAGGCTGTATATTTTGCAGTAATAAAGGTTCGGGGGATTTTGCAGCAGACAGAAATAAATCTATTTCTGAACAGTATTATGAAATGACAGAAAAAATGAAAGGTAAATGGAAAAGTGAAAAATATATGATGTATTTTCAGGCTTTTACAAATACCTACGCCCCTATTGATAAATTATACAATATTTATAACACTGCTATAGCTCTGCCAAATGTGGTTGCCTTAGCTATTGGAACAAGACCTGATTGTATAGATGATAGTGTTCTAAAACTATTGTGTGAGCTTAATAAAAAGGTATTTTTACAGGTGGAACTGGGACTTCAAACAACAAATGAAGATAGTGTAAAGTTAATAAACAGATGTTATGATAATTCTGTATATGAAAGGACTGTAAAAAAGCTAAAAGAATGTGGAATAAATGTAGTTACTCACATAATTTTAGGCTTGCCAAATGAAAATTATGGGGATATGCTTGAAAGTGTAAATTTTGCTTTAAATTCAGGTACAGATGGACTTAAATTACAGCTTTTGCATATACTTAAATCAACAGGGTTGTACAAGCTTTATTTAGAAAAGCCTTTTAAAATATTCACCTATGAAGAATACATTGATACCATTATAAGGCTTATTGAAAATATACCAAAAAATATTGTAATACACAGAATTACAGGTGATGCAAATAAGTCTGATATGTTTAAACCCTGGTGGAGCCTTGATAAAAGGAGAGTTTTAAATGGTATTTCAAAGGAGTTTATACTTAGGAATACACATCAAGGAGCAAATGTCAAGTAGAAATTTAAGTTTGTACAAATTATAGCATATTTCACAAAATATTTTTTCCTTTTTTGTGTACTACTATAATTTACAATTATTAAAAATTGTTGTATAATAGCTATAGTTTTTGCAAAAAGGAGTATTAATATGTCGAGTAAAGTTATGGCAGGCAATAAAATGGTATTGCTTTTTGTACTTTATCAAATGGATATGGATATGAGCTGGACAACCCTGCACGATTTTGCAGTTCCGGATTATATGGATTATTTTGATTTTAGTACATATCTTGAAGAATTGGAAGAAAATAATCTTGTAGAATCATACAGCGAGAATAATATTAAATATTACAGCATAACAGAAAGCGGAGAACAAAGCCTTCATTATTTTTCAAGACTTATTCCCGAATCTAAAAGAAACAGTATACTTTCTTTCATAAGAAAAAACAAAAAGAGAATTAAAAAAGAATACGCTGTATATGCTAATTATTTTTATCATAATGAAGATGAATATGTTGTTAAATGTGGTGTTATAGAAGATGATATGACACTTTTAGAACTTAATGTAACTGTAGTTACAAAAGAACAGGCTAAACTTGTGAGAAAGAACTGGAAAGAAAATTGTAATGTAATTTACAATGACTTATTAAAGGGTCTTTTAAAAGACAATTATGTTGAAAAAGATTTAAAGAAAAAGAAAGATACTTCCGATTTTTCTTCAACCAAAAATAAAAAGAGCAATCTTGGTTAATTAAACCGATTGCTCTTTTGTTTTACTGTATTTTATATTAACAAATTTGTAAATATTCTTTTATAATCTGACAGGTAGTATTTATATCATTATCACTATGAGCTGAAGATACAAACATAGCTTCAAACTGAGATGGTGCAATATAAATGCCTCTATCTAAAAGATAGGAGAAAAATTTAGAATATGCCCTTGTATCAGAAGATAATGCCCCATCGTAATCTGTAACCTTTTTATCTGTAAAATATCCACATAAAAGAGAACCACACCTATTTACTGACAAGCCTATTTCATCTAGTGCCTTTGCAATTTTAAGTGCTGATTTATCTATTTTTTCATAAATATCTTTATTATTAATTAAATATTTTAAAGTTTCAATACCTGCTGTAGTAGCTATTGGATTTCCAGACAATGTGCCTGCTTGATAAACCTTTCCAACAGGTGATACAAAATCCATAATTTCCTTTCTTCCTCCGTAAACTGCCATTGGCATACCTCCCCCTACAATTTTACCAAGGCAAGTCATATCAGGCTTAATATTAAATAGCTCCTGTGCTCCTCCAAGGGATAACCTAAATCCTGTTATAACTTCATCAAATATTAAAACACTGCCATATTTTTTTGTAATATCCCTTAAAAACTTCAAAAATCCCTCTTTAGGAAGTACCACACCCATATTTGCCGCAACAGGCTCTACAATAACACAGGCAATTTTATCTCCATATTTCTCAAATAAATTTCTCACACTTTCTTCATCATTATAAAGTGCCACAAGGGTATTTTCAGTATAGCTTTTAGGTACACCACCACTATCCGGAACAGCCGTTGTTAATAAAGCTGAACCGGCCTTTACTAAAAGTCCGTCAGAATGACCATGATAGCAGCCCTTAAATTTTAAAATCATATCTCTGCCTGTATAACCTCTTGCCGTTCTTATAGCTGACATTGTAGCCTCTGTACCTGAGTTAACCATACGCATAACTTCTATTGAGGGCATAACAGATTTTATAATTTCAGCAAGCTCTACTTCATTTTTAGTCGGAGCACCAAAAGTTAATCCTTTATCACAAGCCTTTTTAACTGCTTCAATTACTATATCCTTTGCATGACCTAATATTCCAGGTCCCCAAGAACATACATAATCTATGTATTCATTTCCATCTACATCATATATTTTGCTGCCCTTTGCATGGTCTATAAATATTGGTGTTCTATCAACTGATAAAAATGCTCTAACTGGAGAATTAACTCCTCCTGGCATTAAATCAACTGCCTTTTTATAAAGATTTTCCGAATTTTTAAACTCCATAATTATTCTCCTAACCACTTTGCCACATCAAGAGCATGATAAGTTATTATAATCTTTGCCCCTGCTCTTTTAATGGCAATCATATTTTCCATAACAATCCTTTTTTCATCAATATAGCCTAATTGTGCCCCAGCCTTAACCATTGAGTATTCACCACTTACATTATAGGCTGCTATAGTATAATCAAATCTCTCTGAGGCTTCCTTTATAACATCAAGATATGCTAAGGCAGGCTTAACCATAATAATATCTGCACCTTCGTTAATATCTGACTGAAGCTCTCTCATTGCCATTTTAGAATTTGCAATATCCATTTGATAAGATTTTCTGTCACCAAATTGAGGTGCTGACTCTGCCGCTTCTCTAAAAGGTCCGTAATAGGCTGAAGCATATTTGGCACTGTAAGCCATAATAGGAGTATTTAAAAATCCCTCTTTATCAAGGCTTTCTCTTATAGCTTTTACTCTGCCGTCCATCATATCTGAAGGAGCAATAATATCTGCTCCCGCTTTTACTAGGCTTACAGACATTTTACATAAGAGAGGAAGTGTTTTGTCATTTAAAACTTCACACCCCTCCACTACACCACAATGACCATGAGAAGTATACTCACAAAGGCACACATCAGCAATTACTATTAAATCTTTATATTTTGATTTAATATATCTAATTGCCCTTTGAGTAATTCCATTGTCATTATAAGCCTCTGTTGCAAACTCGTCTTTTTTTGACGGTATACCAAAAATAAGAATAGAAATAATACCTGCATCAACTATTCTTTCTAATTCTTCATCTAATCTGTCAATAGAATACTGATATATTCCAGACATTGATTTTATTGGATTTTTAATATTTTCACCGTCAATTACAAATATTGGATAAACCAAATCTGTAACAGACAGACTTGTTTCTCTTACTAAAGCTCTAATATTTTCATTTGTTCTAAGTCGTCTTAATCTTTCCATTTTAAATTTCCTCTAATTTATTTATAATTCCATCTATGCTATATTCATTAGCCACATAAGGATTTATTCCGTATTCTTTAAGTTTTCTTGCTGTTATCTCACCTATGGCAATAACTTTGCCATAAACTTCAAATTTACTGCAATAAAAATCTACTGCCGAGGAGCTTGCAAAAATTGTATAATCTGTGTTATACTGCCTTAAATTTTCTCCTTCTATATCGTATGTCTTAATATCTCTGTAATTATCTATATATTTATACAAATCATCAGAGCCTTTTTCTGCCCTTAATATAAGTTTTTTACCTTTGCAATTTGACAAAGCCTTAGATAAATCTAAAGCTGTAAATTTACTTGGCATTATATCAGCATAAATTCCATAGCCTGCCAAATAATTATAAGTACCTTGACCAATAACGGCAAATTTAATATTATATAATTTTCTTATATCTATTTTTTTATCATAAATATAATCCATAAATATTTTAACACCATTTCTGCTTGTTAGTACAATATAATCATAATCTAAATCAAAATCAAATTTATGCTTTTTAATTTTAAGTGTGCCTAAATCATAAACTTTATAATTATAAAGCCTTTCTTCCAATCTTTTCTTAAAATCTTCCGTTCCTATTATTCCAACGGATTTAATATGATTACTTAAATTATAATTTGCCGTTTCTCCCACTAAAATAATAGAAGGTGGTACAATGTTGTTATTAGAAATAGCATCCTTTAAATTTAAAAGTGTGGTTTTAAATACTCTTTCATTTTCAGTCCCGCCATTTTCAATAATTGCTGTAGGGGTATTTGGATTTTTACCATATTTAATAAGATTAGATGATATAATATCCGAATTTTTAACACCCATTAAAAATACAATACTACCTTTTAATTTAGCCAAAGCCTCATAATTTATAATATTTTCTTTAGCCGTATGCCCTGTTACTATATGAAAATCCTGACTTATTCCCCTGTGAGTTACAGGTATTCCACAAAGCTCCGGAACAGCTATTGCCGATGTAATTCCCGGTACTATTTGAAAAGGAATATTGTTTTTAATAAGTTCTTCTGCTTCCTCTCCCCCTCTGCCAAAAACAAAAGGGTCCCCACCTTTAAGCCTTACTACAATATTATTTTCTTTTCCCTCTTCTACAATTAATTTATTAATATCCTCTTGAACCATAGAATGGTTATTTCTGCCTTTTCCTACATAAATAAGTTTACAATCTTTTTTTGCAAAAGACAAAAGTCTGTTATCAATAAGTCTGTCATATATTAAAACATCACATTTTTTAATAAGTTCTAAACCTTTAACAGTAATATATTTATAATTTCCTATTCCTGCTCCCAATAAATAAACCATTTTTTAATCATTCCTTATTTTATTTGCAACTATTTCTGCTACAGTATTATAATCTATATCTGTAGCAGTTACATATTTTTTTGTATCTCTCAAATAAGCTGCACTTAAAGTAATTTTGTTGTCCTTTAGTTCTGTATAAGCTCCTATTGGAGTGTGACAGCCTAAATTTAAGTTTTTAATTAAGGCTCTTTCTGTGTTAAAAATTATACTTGTTTCATAGTCATTAATTTTTTTAAGTATATCTTTAAATTTAGAGTCTTTTTTTCCCTCAACTGCTATAATCCCTTGACAAGGTGCAGGATAAAATACTGATGGGTCAAAAATTTTGTAATCATACTTGTCTATTCCTAAAAGACCCAATCTTTCAAGACCTGCATAAGCAAGTATAATACCGTCATATTCTCCATTTTCTAATTTTTTAAGCCTTGTATCAACATTTCCTCTAATATTTTTAACATTATAGTTTATTTGTTTTTCTCGTCTTAAAGAGCTTGTGCCTATAATACTTTTTTCATTTAATTTATGATTTTTCATTGTTACAAGTACATCACATGAAGAAGTTTTTTTAGGTGTGGCTAAAATTTCCATACCCTCCATTAAATCTATAGGCAAATCTTTTCCGCTGTGAACGGCTATATCTATTGTACCATTAGCTATTGCCTTTTCAAACTCATCAATAAAAATACCTTTGCCATTAAATTCAGACAATTTTTTATCAAGAATTATATCTCCCTTTGTAGTTATTTCAACAATTTGACAAATTATTGAGCTATCAGCTTTTTTAATTAAATCTGCCACAATTTGAGTTTGAGCTTTTGCAAGTTTACTTTTCCTTGTACCTATTTTTATAACTCTTTTCATAATACTATCCCTTATGTCTTTTGAAATATTAGGATTATCCTCTCCGGAATTAACAGCTATAGTCGTTTCTCCAATTAAACAAGATGCTCCAAACACAAAACTTGAGTCACTGCTGCTATCTGCTATATTACAATGTATTTTCTTTTTATGGCAAATTTCAGAAATTTTTTTATTTACACTTCTGTTATTTGTAGCTGCAATTACAATAAAATAATCTGTAATATCCCGTTCTTCAAAACTTTTTTTAATTATTTTGCAATTAAAATCATATTTTATATCTTCTGCTAAAACAAAAACATCTCCACCATATTTTATAAGTGTGTCGCTTTTTCTTTTTGCTACAGCTCCACCACCTACAACCAAACATTTTTTATTTTTAAGAGAAACAAACATAGGAAAATTTGCCATTTACTACTCCTTTAATATATCAATAAATTTTTTAAATTCCAAATAATTCATACCATCTCTAACCTTGTAAATAAGCTGATTAAAGCTATATTTATTAAAATCATCAAGACTGTTTATAATTGTATGGAAAAACATTTCCTTTTTTAAATCATCAATCATAGAATTTATAATTTGTTTTGCATGGTCTATTTCTTTAATTTTAATATCAGAATTAGATTTTGAAATATTTTCAAAATAATCTATGTTATATATTTCATTTTCATTTATTTCTTCATCAATATCCCTTGGTACAGCAAGGTCAATAAAAATTTTATTTTTTATATTATTATTTTTTACATCACTTAAAGTAACAGTATAATGAGGTGATGAAGTTGCACTTATTATAATATCACAATCATTCATATATAAATATCTTTTTGAAAAAGGTATGTATTTAACATTTTCTATATTTATACCGTCAGAATTATGATTTCTTGATGTTGCTATAATCTCCGTATTTTTATAAGATAGAATATTTTTTGAAACAATAGTTCCTATTTTTCCGCTTATTCCAATAATCATAACCTTTTTAGCATTATGGCTATTTACAAAAGATGCCACAAGTGTACCTATTGAAACAGCAGATTTTGACATTTTAGTATTTGTCTTAATAGATTTTGCCGATGTAATAGCACCTCTAAAAATTGTGTTCATTTCATAATTAAGACTTATGTTATTATGAGATAAATAATAAGCATCTTTAACCTGTCCTAAAATTTCATCTTCTCCTAAAATTTTAGAGTCAATACCACACGCCACTCTATACAAATGTATAATGGCATTATCTTCAGTATAAATATTTACATATTTTTTAAATTCACTATAATCTATATTTTTAAAATGACAAAGTTCTCTTGAAATATCATTTATTTTATAACCTGTAAAATAAATTTCAACTCTGTTACAGGTTGATAAAATTACCATATTATCTTTCAAAAAAGCCTTTAGCTCGTCTTTGCTAAAGGCAATTTTTTCTCTTATATCAACTTTAGCCATTTTAAAGCTTACGCTAATACAATCCATATTAATCTTCCTTAACTAAAATAGTTGTAAAATAGGAGTCAGAAAGTTTATCTCTGTCCTCTCCTTTTTTATAAACAACCTCATTTTCAAGTCCGCAATTTTGAACTATTGAATAGTTCCTATCTTCCAATTTATCCAAAACTTCATTAAGTTTTGAGCCACTTTTCATAATAACCTTATTTCCGTCATATTTTAAAACTTCCTCTATATTTGAAAAAGAAGCAGGAATAATATGCAATGGCTTTTTCATAGAAGTTAGGCTTTGCTGTAACTTTGCTGCAACAGCACAAAAACTTGGTACTCCAGGAATAACCTCAACATCATATCCCTTTGACTTTACAATATCAAGAATGTAGCTAAATGTTGAAAAAACAGAAATATCACCAATACTTATTACAGCTACATCACTATTTTTTAAATAGTTTATAATTTTTTCTGCATTTTTTATATGAGCCAAATTATTTTCTTTAACATTTCTTGACATTTTAAAATCCAGATATATAATCTCTTTTTTGCTGATATCTATAACATTTTTTATAATATCTAGAGCCATAGTGTTGTCTTTATGGGTTTTAGGAACAGCTATAACACTGGATTTTTCTAAAATTTTTACAGCTTTTAGGGTCATAAGCTCATAATCTCCACAGCCTACACTTACTCCATATAATTTCATATTTTTCTCCTAATATGCTCACAATAAATATTTTGAATTTTAATGTATTCTCCAAGTCCCTTTAGTAAAAGCTTACATTT